>CALUIG010000095.1 GCA_944320625.1 uncultured Alistipes sp. | reverse complement strand
GCCGGGGCTGTTCCTTTTCGTGCGGTGGAGCTCTACGCCTGCCCCGCTACCGTCCACGGTCCCTCCGCCAAATCTGATAGGAGTTTACGAAGTTCTGCCAGACGATGTAGGCCGTCGGGGCAATCGAGGAGATCGGATTCAGGAATGACTGCGCCATCCAGACCGCCAACACCGTATTCTTCTGCCCGAGCGACTGCCCTCCGGCCGGAGGATCACCGTAACGGCGACCGATCGCGCGCCCGACCTTGAACTGCACCAAACAGATCACCAGGGCCGCAAAGGCCAGCCACAGCTCCGTCGAGAGCGAGGCGTTGTGCAGGTCAATGATGAAGCAGGTCGTGCGGCCGATGATCACCAGCAGCGACATCAGCCACATGTAGAAGGAAATCTGCCCGTGGGCGCCAATCCATCCGGCCACCTTCGGGAAGACGAAACGGAAAAACTGCGCCGCGGCAAAGGGTCCGACCAGCAGCGGGGCAATCCGGGCCAGGATCTGCGAGAAGGTGCACTCGCCGGTCCCGGTGAAGGTAAGGATCGCGGGGGCCACCAGGGCAATGGCCATGTTGCACACGAGGCTGTAGGTGGCCATCGTAGCGACGTTGGCCCCCAGCATGCCGCCGATGACCACCGCAGCCATCGCCACGGGAGCCAGCACACAAACCATGGCACCCTGGGCCACAATCTCATTGAAGGGCCGCAGCAACAGATAGATGCCCAGACAGACCACGACCTGAAACAGCAGCAGCCAGACATGCAGCATCGAAGGTTTCATCTGTTTGGGGCTGACGCGACAGAAGGTCACGAAGAGCATCAGGAAGATCAGTGTCGGCGTAATCATCTGATGGCTTGCGGTCTCCAGTGCCGCGATCGGGCGGCACAGCAGAGCCCCCACCACCATGGCCGACGGCATGGCGATGGTCCGCACGTTGCGGTGCAACTGTTCGAGCAGGTGCATCTTACGAAAGCAGTTCCTTGACCTTGGCCGAAATATCCTTGCCGTCGGCGCGCCCGGCCAGGCGCTTCGAGGCCACACCCATCACCTTGCCCATCTCCTTCATCGACGTGGCGCCGACCTCGGCGATGATGGCCCGCACTTCGGCGGTCAGTTCGTCGGGCGTGAGCTGCTTGGGCAGGAACTCCTGATAGACGGCAACCTGGGCCAACTCCTCGGCCGCCAGATCGGGACGGTTCTGTTCGGTGAAGATCGCCGCGGAGTCGGTACCCTGCTTGGCGAGTTTCGAGATGATCTTCAGCACGTCGGCATCGGGCAGTTCGGCCACCTCCGGACCGGCCGTCTTGGCCTCGATGATGTACTTCTTGGCGTTGCGGAGCGCACTCAGACGCACCGTGTCCTTGGCCTTCATGGCCTCCATGATTCCTTTCGAAATCTGCTGTTCCAACGACATAACTTTATAATTTTTAACGGATAAAACAGTCTATCTAAACTATTGCTTTACGACAAGGAAGTCCAATACGTCACGCATCAGCCGGTCACGTTGCACCCTGTCACGGATCGTCTCGAACGGAAATCCCGCCACAAAGGTCCTTCCGGCCGCCTCACACGCCACGGCAGCCGTTCCCCGGCCATCGACGTAGCGCATCACGGCAAACGCCTCGTCCCCGGCCGGAGTCAGGGCATCCCGCCGCTCGACGACATAACAGTCCGGACGGTAAACCGTATTGAAACGGTATTCGCCGCGCGAGAAGCCCGGATGGGCCGTTACGACGCGAATCCGCCCCGACCCCGACTCGCGGCAGGTATCCAACCGGCAGCGCAACACCTCCTCGGCAAAGGCCCGCCCGGCAGGATCCGCCCCGGAGCCCGCCACAAGGTCCGAGAGAAGGTAAGCTCCCGAGGCGAACAACGCTCCGCCATCGGCCAGATAGCGCCGCAAACGCCCTTGCAGGGTCTTCGGGAAGGTGACGAAGGAGGGATCTCCGAGCCCCCGGCCGAGCGGTGTCGTACGCTGCTTGCCCAGAATCAGATCGACCGCGTCATACCCCTCCAGGGCAACCCGCCCCTCCTCGACGGCCCGGGCCGACGCCGAACAGAACGAATAGCCCGCCGCGGCGATCGAACGGCCATGCAGCGCCGGATAGTCAAACGTATTGCCGCCGATCACATCGGTCTCGTAACTGCTGTCGCAGGCCCCAAGGGCGATGCTGTCGATGTTGCAGCGGGCCTGCGCCAGATCGAAAACCCGCTGCGCCCCGATGAACGAGATGTCCATGCGGTCTGGCACCCCGCCGTCGAGGTCCATGCGGAAGCCGGCCAGCGAGTCGCACCGTACGCTCTCGGGACCGCTCACCCGGTCGAAACCGTTGACAACCAGCACACGGCCCTTTTCGTCGGCGATACGGCAAACCGCAAGCGTCTCTCCCGGAAAACTCTCCCCACCGCCATTGACGGCCGTCACGCGGTAGCTGTAAAGGTGTCCCGGCTCCTGCTCGACGGTCAGTTCGGGCCGCTCCGTCAGGCGGCCGTTGTCGAATCCCCCGTCGTCACGCCGCGTATAGACCACATAGGCCGTCGGGGCAGCCGAGGGTTCCAGCGGGTCGGTCGTCGGCTGCCACGAGAGGCGAACCCGGCCGTCCGAAGTGAATTCGGCAGCAAACGACGACACCGGAAGCGGTTGAACCGTCACTTCCGATAACCCGTATTGTGAGCTGACATAGCGAAGGATACCCTTGTAAACGGCCCGGCTCACAAGAAACCGGAACCGGGGATCCTGACCCAGGCGCATGTCGGCGAAATTCTGATGCGAAAGCAACTCAAGCAGCATCGTCGGAACCCCCGGCACGCGTGCTTCGTAGTAGGCGCGGTTCCAAATGCCGCGCCGCTGCCAATCGGGTTCACAGGTGCGGCGGATGTCCTCCACGACCTGCGTCTGCACCAGGTCCGTCAGGTCCCGCGAGCGGTAGCGGTCGGCGCCGCCCTCGAACCGGCCGCCATGCTCCCGCGTATAGCAGATGCCCAGCGTCCCGACAATCCCGTCGCCGTCACGCACCCCGGCATCCGAGTGGAACGCCAGGGCCATATCGAGCGGGATATGCAGGCCCGTCGAATCCGGCAGCCGCTCCGAACCGCCCATCAACGCATTGACCCAATGGGCCCGCGACATGTAGTCATCCTTATAGTCGTCCTTATGGTGTTTCGGCGAATAGACCGTCTCGGGGAACCCGGCCCATTGCAGCCAGTAACGCGCCCCCTCGCAGAAACGAGGGTAACCGCTCGTCTCGGCCTCATACTCCCGGCCGGGCCGCCGCAACGAATCGCACGGCGTGCGCGCCACATTGCCGAAGCCTCCGCCCACCTTCACGGCATCGGCCGAAACCAGGCGCCCGGAGCGCCGCGAGCGGTTCGTCAACGTCACGATCCGCTGCTCGCCCGGAGCAAACGAGAAATGACCCAGATAAATCCAGGTTCCGCCGCCCATCGTCTGATTCACGGCGAATTCGGTCTCTCCGCCCAGGTGATGCACCGTATAACGGGCGTCGTCGACGCTCTCCGGAGTCGATTCGTAGCTTACATAAACGGCGTATTCTCCCCGCTCGGGAATCGTAACCCGCCACTCCGCCTGTCCGGAAGGACGGTGCGTAACGCTTCGGATCCGGCGTGTCGTGCCGTCCCGGAAGGGATTTTCACCGGTCAGATAGACCTGTTTGCGGTGGGCAAAACCGGCACCTCCCGGGCCCCAGGCACCCTGTTCCGTGTACTCCCGGTCGGCATCGTTGTCGGCCAGCACCTCATGGCGTTGTACGTCGCGTTCGCGCGGAAGCAGCACGCATGCCCCGGCGTTCTCAAGCATCGGAACCAGGTAGGGCAACACGTAGCTCTGCGTATAGAGGTCCTCGCACGTCTGCCACAGTGCCGAACGCTGCCAGCGCCAGCGGTTTTCCGGCTGGTCGAAATAGCGGCCGTGGCTCTGCCACACGGCGATATGGCGACCCGAAAGTCCGGCGGTCGGAGTCGGAACCGCCGTCGACAGGCCCGTCACCAGCGGACGGTCCGAATGTCCGGAGCGGTTGGTAAAGAGAACGAGTTTCCGCTTCTCGACCAGCCGCCGCACCTGCGACGCATCACGGCAGGCCAGCGGAATCAACTCCGAAATCTCGCGGTTGTCGGTATAGAGTTCAATCTGTGCCTTGCGGAACTCCGACGGCAGGAGCGCCCGCACCGAATCCCGCAGCGCCCGCGTATTCTCCGGCCGGAAAGGATAGTACGAAAGGCCGATCGACGCATAAATCCGTACGGTGCGGCGCGTAGCCTTGATGCCCTGCACCCGGACGGCAATGGGTTCCGCCTTCTGGTAGCCGCCCGAAATCTCACGCGAGACGATTCGGGAA
This sequence comes from uncultured Alistipes sp., assembly GCA_944320625.1. Taxonomy (GTDB): domain Bacteria; phylum Bacteroidota; class Bacteroidia; order Bacteroidales; family Rikenellaceae; genus Alistipes. Next base: position 3,433 of record CALUIG010000095.1, on the reverse strand, counting down.
AGGGTCCGGGCGATTTCGCTCCGTGTCGCAGAGCCGATCTCCGCAGCCGTGGCACTACTTAAGGCAAAAAGTGAAATAAAAAGGTATAAGAGTCTATTTTTCATCTCTTTTCGATAAAAGCAACATGCCGAGCATCGTAAAGGCGGCATTATAGATCAGCAGTTCGAAACCGATCCGGTAGTCACACGCTTCGCGGGCCCACGTCTGCAACAGGGCACTCAACACCGGAGCCAGTACCGCCACCAGCGGAATCCAGCGGTCCCGGACCCGGCGGCGCGTCACCATTCCGAAGGCGAACATCCCCAGAATCGGACCGTAGGTATAGCTGGCCACCTTGTAGACCAGGTTGATCACACTGTCATCGGCCCAATATTCGAAGGCCAGGATCACGGCAGCCATTCCCAGAGCCATAGCGATGTGCACCCCTTTGCGCAAGTGGGTCAAGCGCACGTCGTCCATGCGTTTCGGGCCTTCGAGGATGTCCACCGTGAAGGAGGTCGTCAGGGCCGTAAGCGCCGAACCGGCAGCTGAATAGGTACTTGAAATAAGCCCTACAACAAACAGAATGCCAACAATAAGCGGAAGTCCTCCCTCAACCGCAACCAGCGAAAAAACCTGGTCGCTCTTCTCCGGAAGCGTCATCCCGGTACGGGCGGCGTAGAGGTAGAGCAGCACCCCCAGAACCAGAAAAAGGAAAATCACGAAGATCTGGCTCACGGCCGTCAGCACGATGTTCTTCTGCGAGTCACGCGGCGTGGCGCAACTCAGGTTCCGCTGCATCATGTCCTGATCAAGGCCCGTCATGGCCACCAGCAGCACAATGCCCGCCGCAAACATCTTCCAGAAGTAACGCTCCGATGAGGGGTCGTCGAAGAAGAAAATCCGCGACATCGGAGAGGCCGCCACCTCCCGGGCCGTCTCCCCCACCGAAAGGTCCAGCGACCGCATGATGAAGAGAATCGACAGAACGAGGCTCCCCACCAGGCACAGCGTCTTGAGCGTGTCGGTCCAGATCAGCGACTTCACGCCCCCCTGGTGCGTATAGAGCCACACGAAGGCCATTGTCACCACGGCATTGGCCCAGAACGGAATGCCGTAGTGCGAGAAGACCAGCAACTGCAGAACGGCACACACCACATAGACCCGCAGCGCTGCGCCAAGCATCTTCGAAACAAAGAAAAACCACGCCCCCGTACGGTGTGAAGCCACGCCGAAACGATCATCCAGGTATTCGTAGAGCGAAACCACCCGCAGCCGGTAGAAGGTCGGAATCAGCACGAAGGCTACAACGAGTTGTCCGACGGTAAAGCCCGCGACCATCTGCATGTACGAAAAGGCATCCGCGGCAACCGACCCCGGAACCGAAATGAATGTCACGCCAGACATCGCAGCCCCGATCATCGCAAAGGCCGCCATATACCACGGCGTACGGCGATTGCCGGTGAAGAAACCGGCATTGTCGGCACGACGGCCCGAAAGCCACGCAACGAAAAACAACACGGCAATATAACCCAATACGGTGCAGATGACGGCCAAAGGTGTCATGGATCGGTTCCGGTTTACGGCAGGCGGCCCCCAAACCCGTCATGCCCGAAGCGGGCAACGTCCGGACCTCAGTTCCGGCCTGCGCAGGTACATACGGGACAAAGATACGAAAAAGGTCGGAATTATATACCCTTCGGGGTGCTTTCAGGCCCGAACGGCCCGAGAACCGCCCGGAGAACAGGTCTTCGCAGCCATTCCCAAAAAACAGGCACGTATCTTGTCACCTCGTTACTCATCCCCGGGATTTTTTTGCTACTTTTGCCAAAACCGGGACCCGTAAAAAAAAGATCCGGCTATTTTTCAATCCTAAAAACTCAGACCAATATGGCTTTCTTCAAGGAATTCAAGGAGTTCGCACTCAAAGGAAACGTCATGGACATGGCCGTCGGCGTGATCATTGGTGGCGCCTTCGGAAAGATCGTATCCTCGCTCGTAAACGACATCCTCATGCCGCCGATCGGCGCACTGATCGGAAACACCGACTTCTCGCAACTCCGGATCGACATCTCCAAGGTCCGGGACGTCACGTCCGGAGCCATGCACTCCGTCGAAGGACTGGTCGGAGAGGCAAACGCGGCGGCCAATGCCGCTCCCGCAGAGCCTATCTACTGGAATTACGGGGCTTTTATCCAGCAATGCGTCGACTTCGCCATCCTCGCCTTCTGCGTATTCCTCATGGTCAAGCTCATGAACCGGATCATGCGGAAAAAAGCCCAGAATCCCCCCGCTCCCCCGGCCCCTTCAAAAGAAGAACTGCTTCTGACCGAAATCCGAGACCTGCTCAAAGAACAGCGGAAATAACAGCGGAATCCGCTCCTCAATCGACAGAATCCGCGCCTGGATACTCTGGCGCGGATTCTCATTTCAAAAGCAAATCCCAAACAGATCGACGATCGGATGCAAACCGCCTCGCTCGAGCGAAGACTCATACCGCAGACGGCGGCGTATCATCGGAATCCTTTTTCGACGCATACTCCTGGAGAATGTAGGTCGTGAAGATCGGGAAAAACATCATTCCCAGGGACGGAAGCAGCACACACACCACCTTCCCGACGGCCGTGACCGGGAAAATCGCAGCTCCAACCGTCGTGACGTTCATCCACGCCCACCACAGCGCATTCCCGAAGCCGTGGAGCTTCGGATTCACCAGAACCTCGTAGTCGTAGAACACCAAGGCTGAAATGTAGGTGAAGGTCACAACCGTGAACAGGTAGGAGGCAAACATCCACTGCATCCGGTTCCGGCGTGCAAGCCACTGGACGATGATGAACATCGCCAGAAATGCCCGAAGCATCGGAACAAGGCCTACCAGGATCCCCCAGTCGTGGGTCATGCGCAGACCCGTCCACGACAACAACGTCAGATAGGGAATCGAGATGAGCAGGTAGAACAGGTGCCGGACAAAAAAACGAAACTTCCGCTCGGACTGGATGAGCCGGAAAAGAAAATCATACAGAAAAATCACACATACGAAAAACTGTACCGTCAGATAAGTGCAGGACAGGTGGGTGTGATCCCCGGCCAGAACCTCCCACGAAAGAGCTACAAGCAGCGTAACCCCCGCAAAGAGCTTCAAAACACCCAGCGTATCGACAACGCCGGAGCGAACAGGTTCGGTTGGAAACATCGCGGTTTGCAGATTTTTCATGCACCAGCCTCAAAATCAATGCCAAAAACAAGGCCGGACGTTTTTCACGCGTTTTTTCCGCCGAATATTTTGCAGGTTTGAAATTTTACATTACCTTTGCAATCGCTTTCAGCAATGGCGGGATAGCTCAGCTGGTTAGAGCGCATGATTCATAATCATGAGGTCGAGAGTTCAAGTCTCTCTCCCGCTACTGAAAATCAAGGAGTTGCAAATCAGAAACGGTTCGCAACTCCTTCTTTT
>CALUIG010000094.1 GCA_944320625.1 uncultured Alistipes sp. | reverse complement strand
TCGGAGACCAATCTCGCCCGGATCAACGAGGTGCTGCGTCGGGTCGACTACCGTCCGAATCTGATTGCCCGGTCGCTGGCTTCGGGCCGCCGTTATGTCGTGGCGCTGGTGATGCCCCGTTTTGCGGCGGGGGAGTATTGGGCCGATTTTGAGGCGGGGGTCGCACGGGCCGAGACGGAGGCGCGGCGTTACAACGTCACCGTACGTCGGTTCTGCTTCGACCAGTACGACCGGACGTCGTTCGACGGACTGCTTGCGACGCTGCGCGGGGAAACGTTCGACGCTGCGGTGCTTGCCACGCTCTTCGCCGAGCGCGTGGCCCCCTTCACCGGGGAGTTGGATCGGCGGGGTATTCCCTATGTCTTTGTCGATTCGGATCTTCCGGAGTGCAACCGCCTGGCCTATTTCGGGACTTCGTCGTTCGATGCCGGAGCGGTGGCCGCGCGGCTGCTTTTCGAACGCCTGGATCCGGATGCCGACATCGTTGTGGGGAAGATTCTCCACCGGGGCGATGGGGGTTCGAACCAGTGTCGGGAGCGCGAACGGGGCTTCCGGGACTACCTTCGGCGGCACGATTTCCGGGGCCGGCTGTACGACGTGGCGCTGCGTCTCGACGACGAGGCCTACGACAACGGCTGTCTCGACGAGCTCTTTGCGCGTCATCCCTCGATTGCCGGTGCCGTGACCTTCAACTCGACGTGCTATATCCTGGCGGGTTATCTCGCCGCACGGCCCGGGCGCCGGGTGCGTCTGGTGGGCTACGACGTGATCGACCGCAACCGGCGGATGCTGGCCGAGGGGATCGTTACGGCGCTGGTGGCCCAGCGTCCGGAGGTCCAGGGTTACCGCGGGGTGATGTCACTGTGCGGGTGGCTGGTCGAAGGTCGGGCTCCCGAGACGGTCGACAACCTGCCGATCGACATCCTGCTCAAGGAGAATATTTCCTATTATACCAACAATATTATCTGAACCAATCATGAAGAATCTGTTTGACATCCGCGACCGTGTCGTCGTCGTGACGGGCGGAGCCGGAATCCTGGGACGTTCGATCTGTGCCTACCTGGCCGAACAGGGGGCCAAGGTCGTGGTATTGGACCGTGACGAAAAGGCCGGAGAGGAGCTCGTCGGCTCGATCCGTGCGAAGGGCGGCGAGGCGCTGTTCCTTGTGACCGACGTGCTGAACCGCGAGGTGCTCGTCTCGAACCGCGAGACGATTCTGAAGACCTACGGCTGCATCGACGTGCTGTTGAATGCCGCCGGCGGCAACATGGGCGGTGCGACGATCGCTCCCGACAAGTCGTTCCTCGACCTGGAGATCGATGCCTTCAAGAAGGTGGTGGATCTGAACCTCTTCGGCACGGTGCTTCCGACGACGGTCTTCGGGGAGGCCATGACGGCCCGCAAGAAGGGTGTGATCGTGAATTTCTGCTCCGAGTCGGCGCTTCGTCCGCTGACGCGTGTGGTGGGCTACGGCGCCGCGAAGGCCGCCATCGGCAACTACACGAAGTACATGGCGGCCGAACTGGCCATGAAGTTCAGCCCCGAGATGCGTGTGAACGCCATCGTGCCGGGCTTCCTGCTGACGAACCAGAACCGTACGCTGCTGACCAACCCCGACGGCTCCTATACGGACCGGGCACGGACGATCATCGCCCACACGCCCGCGGGCCGCTTCGCCGAACCCGAGGAACTGCTCGGTACGATCCACTACCTGATCAGCGACGCTTCGTCGTTCGTGACCGGAGCGCTGGCCGTTGTCGACGGCGGATTCGACGCTTTTTCGATCTAAATGGAAACCTGCAAAATGATCCGTCCGCCGCTGCGGGGGTGTACCCCGGAGGGCAAAGGGCGGGTCTGCGCGAAAAAATCTACAGATATGTATCTTTGCAAACAATCGTGGCGGTGGTACGGTCCGAACGACCCCGTCAGCCTGGCGGACATCCGCCAGGCGGGAGCTACGGACATCGTGAATGCCCTGCACCATATTCCCAACGGCGAGGTGTGGCCCGTGGAGGAGATCCGCAAGCGGCAGCAGCTGATCGCCGAGGCGGGTCTTACGTGGTCCGTGGTGGAGAGCATCCCGGTGCACGAACACATCAAGACCCGCACGGGCAACTTCCAGCCCTACATCGAGAATTATAAACAGTCGATCCGCAACCTGGCGGCGTGCGGCATCCACATCATCACCTACAACTTCATGCCGGTGCTGGACTGGACGCGCACGAACCTCGCTTATGAGCTTCCCGACGGATCGCGGGCGCTGCGCTTCGAGCGTGCGGCCTTCGTGGCCTTCGACCTCTTCATCCTGAAGCGTCCGGGTGCCGAACAGGAGTACTCGGCCGAGGAGCGTGCCGCCGCGAAGGCCCGCTACGAGCGGATGGATGCCGCGGAGATCGAACTCATCACACGCAACATGATCGCCGGGCTCCCGGGTTCGGAGGAGAGCTTCACGCTGGAGCAGTTCCAGAAGGAGCTGGACCGCTACAAGGGCGTGACGGCAGAGGTGTTGCGTGAGAATCTGATCGCCTTCCTGCGGGAGGTGACGCCGGTTGCCGACGAGGTGGGTTCGGTGCTGGCGATCCACCCCGACGATCCTCCGTTCTCGATCCTCGGGCTGCCGCGCATCCTCTCCACGGAGGAAGATTTCCGGAAGCTGGTCGAGGCGGTTCCCAACGTCTCGAACGGACTGTGCCTCTGTACGGGTTCGTTCGGCGTCTCGGCGAAGAACGACCTGCCGGGCATGATGCGCCGCTGGGGCGATCGGGTGAATTTCGTCCACCTGCGTTCGACGCAGCGTGACGCCGAGGGGAACTTCTTCGAAGCGAACCACCTCGAAGGAGACGTGCCGATGTACGAGGTGATGAAGGCCTTCCTGGAGATCCAGCAGCGTCGCAAGATCTCGATTCCGATGCGTCCGGACCACGGGCACCAGATGATCGATGACCTGAAGAAGCGGACCAATCCGGGTTATTCGTGCCTGGGCCGCCTGCGGGGTCTGGCCGAGTTGCGGGGTCTGGAACTGGGTATTGCCCGTTCGCTCTTCGCCGACAAGTAGCCGGCTTCGGCGTGTTCCGAAAAACAAGGGCCTCCCGGACAAATCCGGGAGGCCCTTGCCGCTTATGGCGGGGACTTTTTATTGATTGGATGCGGTCGGAGTTTGCGTAACGGGCGTTACGGTCTCGGTGATGTCGATCTCGGTGACGACCCACTGGAAAAGATCGTTGGCGCACTGGCTCTGCAATTGGCTGAGTTGGGACATGTCGGTCGTATCGGCAAGGATGGCGTTGAAGAACTGTCCCATCGTCACGTAGGTGTCGTTGACCTTCTGGGCGAAGCAGTTGTAGAATGCCCGCTGCTGGTCGTGGTCGAGGCCTTCGGGGAGAACACCCTGGGCGACCAGGAGATTGTAGGGGAAGATGTGGCGCATGTTGCGGGCATCGGCATTGAGTTCGTCGACGATCTCCGTGACGACGACCATGTCAACCGTGTCGTCGACGCCCTCCATCTGGATGAACTCCACGTAGACGGGGTAGGCGTTTTCGAGGGTTCCGGCCACCTGGTCGGAGAAGAGGACGAATTCGGCATCGGTCAGATCGTCGAGATAGACCATCTGGCGATAGTCACGCAGGGCTTCGCGCATGGCCTTGCGCTGATCGTGGTTCCACTGGCGTTGTTTGGAACAACCCGGAAAACCTGCGGCGAGGATCGCCAGCAGAGGCATACAGAGGAGCAGTTTTTTCATGCTTGTGCTGATTTTGGTTTTACTTACCGGCTGAGAAGCAATCCGTGTGCCAAAAAAGTCGTATCTTGCCGACCGATGGATTTCAACCGCTACATAACGGCTGCGGAGTTTTCCGCACTGGCTGAACTTTTTCGGAGGGAGGGGCGCAGCGTCACCTTCGCCCGCGGGGAGTCGTTTGCCTGTCAGGAGGTGCGGAACCGCCGTTGCGGCGTGGTCGAGCAGGGCGCCTTCCGCTACGTGCATCTCACCGGGCAGGGCGAGCGGCATGTGGTGGGCTATGCTTTTGCCGGGGAGTTCGTCGGCGATTACATCTCGATGAGTAACGGCTTGCCGGCCTGGATCGGCATCGAGGCGATGTGCGAGAGTCGGGTGCTGTGCCTCGACAACGACCGTCTGGCTGCTTTCTACGCTGCGGACGCTACGCACGAACGGCTGGGCCGCACGTTGGCCGAGCACTTGCTGGCCGAGGTTTACGAACGCCTGCTGCAATGCTACGCCTCCACGCCGCAGGAGCGTTACGAAGCGCTGCTGCACCGTTGTCCCGATTTGCTGAATCTCGTCCCGTTGAAGGAACTGGCATCCTACCTGCGGGTGCGTCCCGAAACCCTGAGCCGCATCCGACGCCGTATCCGCTGATTTTCCTCATTACCTGTATTTCTTGATTTCGGTCAAGATTTTTTCTGCCGCATCGTCCTATTTTTGCCCCATGAAACAGGCTATCGTAATCGGAGCCACGTCCGGAATCGGGCGTGGGCTTGCCGGGCGGCTTGCCGCTGCCGGCTGGCGGGTCGGAGCGGTCGGACGGCGTGAGGGGCTGCTCCGCGAACTGGCGGCAACCGCACCCGCGAATATCTCGTATGCCGTAGCGGATGTCACGCAACCCGCTGCGTGTATCGCCGCACTGACGGCGCTGGTGGAGCGGATGGGCGGCATGGATCTCTGTGTGGTCTGCTCCGGAACGGGCGAACTGAATCCGGCACTCGACTTCGCGCTCGAAGAACCGGCCATCCGGACCAACGTGTTGGGATGGACGGCCGTGGTCGACTGGGCTTACGGCTGGTTCGAACGCCGGGGCGGGGGAGACCTTGCGGTTGTCACATCGGTCAGCGGGTTGCGTGGCAGTGCAGCGGCCCCGGCCTACAACGCCTCGAAAGCCTATCAAATTAACTATGCCGAAGGCCTGCGCCAGCGTGCCGCGAAATCCGCTTCGGGGGTCCGGGTGACCGACATCCGTCCGGGACTGGTCGATACGGCGATGGCCAAGGGCGATGGACTTTTCTGGGTGATGCCCGTCGACCGGGTGGTGGATCAGACGCTGCGGGCCCTGCGCCGGGGACGGCGTGTGGCCGTCGTTACGCGTCGTTGGCGCGTGGTGGCATGGCTGCTCCGGCGACTGCCCGAATCGTTGTATCTCAAACTGTAAACAACCGTGAACATCTGTTTTTTGGCCGCTGGGAGCCTGCTCCTTGTCGCCTTTTTCGTCCATTCGTTTGCCGGGAACCGGTTGTATGGCGCGGCGCGGCCCGATCGGGACGTCGCCCGGGCGTATGATGCCTGGCTGATGGGACGTTGCGGCATGCAGATGATCGGAACGGACCTGTTGCTGGCCGCCGGGTTTCTGTTGGCGAGCGGTACCGGAATAATCTCCCGTTCCCGGCCTTTGGAACTTTTCCTTTTGCTTACCTATGGCGGCTGGACGGCGGGGTGGCTCTTGTCTCTGGCCGCTGAACGCTCGGAATCCCGGCACTATCGGCGGTTGCGGCAGTGGGCGCTTTTCGGGGTGGTCGTCGTGTTGGTCGGTATCGGAATCTGGGTCGGTTGAAACAAAAAAACGGACGGAAATTTTCCGCCCGTTTTTTCTTCTTCTCTTTCCGGCCTCAGCAGACGCCGAAGCGGAAGACGATCTTCTGGCAGTAGAACTCGTCGGGATGGAGCAGCGGCGAAGGAAATTCCGGATGGTTTACCGCATCGGGGTAGTTCTGGCACTCGATCGCCACACCAGCATAGTCGTCGTAACGGCCTCCGGACTTCGTTTCGGGACATCCGCCCGCGAGCCAGTTCCCGGTGTAAACCATCACACTGGGCTGCGATGTGAGCACCTCCACGCAGCGTCCCGACTTCGGGTCGCGCAGCATGCCCACCTCGCCCAGAATGCCGGGCTTCCAACCGTCGATCACGAACGGATGGTCGTAACCGCGGAAATCGCGGATGTGGTTGAACTCCGCGTCGATGCCCGGGCGGAACGAACGGAATTCCCGGAAATCCTGCGGTGTGCCCTCCACATCGAGCAACTTTCCGGTGGGAATCTGTTTGTCGTTCATTTCCAGTACTTTCGAACAGTTCAGCCGCAACTCCTGGTCAAGAACCGAACCGCTTGCCTCGCCCGCGAGGTTGAAGTAGACGTGGTTCGTGAGGTTCACGACGGTCGTCTGCGTGGTTTTGGCCTTGTAGGTGATCTCCAGGGCGTTTTCGTCGTCGAAGTCGAACACGGCCTCGACGTACAGCTCGCCGGGATAGCCCTGGTCGCCGTCCTCCGACGTAAGGGCCATCACCACGCGATTGGTCTCCACGCGGCTCTCCCAGATGCGGTTGGCGAAGTTCTTCGTGCCGCCGTGGAGGTGGTTTACTCCATTGTTGATTTCAAGCCGATACTCCTTTCCGTCGACCGTCATGCGCCCGAAGGCGATGCGGTTGGCGCAGCGTCCGACGCTCTTTCCCGAGGCGGCCCCGTCGAAGAAGTAGCCTTCGGGATGCTTGTATCCCAGCACGACGTCGGCCATGCGGCCCTCGCGGTCGGGCATCTTCACGGAGACGATTGCGGCACCGAAATTCGACAACTGCACCTCGGCACCCTTGTCGTTGCGCAGCGTGTAGAGGATGATCGCCTCACCCTCGGGGGTCATGCCCCAGACATTCTGTTCGATCTCTACCATAGGTTATCGCGTAGTTTTGAAGTTATTGTCGGTCGGTTGTCCTGCCGCGGGTCTATTCGGCGGCAGGCAGCACCTCGAGGATGCGGTCGATGCGTCGCAGACACTCCTCCTTGCCGATGAACGACGTGACATCGTACATCCCGGGGCCCTTTCCGGCCCCCACCAGTGCCAGACGCAGCGTGTTCATCACCTGTCCCATGCCGTAGCCCTTCTCCTCGATCCAGGCATGGACGATGCGCTCGGTATTTTCGAGCGAGAAGTCGTCGATTGCGGCCAGGACTGCCCGTAATTCGCGCAGGATGGCCGGGTTCTGACCTTTCCAGTACTTGCGGGTCTGCTTCTCCTCGTACTCGGTCGGGGCGACGAAGAAGAACGACGTGAGATCCCACAGATCGGTGATGAACGTCGCACGCTCCTTCATGATCCCGGCGGCCTTGCCGGCCACTTCGTCCGATACCTCGATGCCGTGTTCGCGCAGGATCGGCTGGTAGAGCTCGGCCAGTTCGGCGTCGGTCTTGTGGTGCATGTACTGGGCGTTGAACCACTTGGCCTTGTCGGGCTGGAAGCGTGCGCCGGATTTCGAGACACGCTCCAGCGAGAAGCTGTCGATCAACTCCTGCATGGAGAAGATCTCCTGTTCGGTGCCGGGATTCCAGCCCAGGAGCGCCAGCATGTTGATGAACGCCTCGGGGAAGTAGCCGTCCTCGCGGTATCCGCGGGCCGTTTCACCCGTCGTGGGGGACTTCCAGAAGAGCGGGAAGACCGGGAATCCCATCTTGTCGCCGTCGCGCTTCGAGAGTTTGCCGCCACCGGTGGGTTTGAGCAGCAGCGGGAGGTGGGCAAAGGCCGGTTGCGAATCCTGCCACCCGAATGCCTTGTAGAGCAGGTAGTGCAGCGGCAGCGAAGGCAGCCACTCCTCGCCGCGGATGACGTGCGAGACCTCCATCAGGTGATCGTCGACGATATTCGCAAGGTGATAGGTGGGCAGGGCATCGGCCGATTTGTAGAGGACCTTGTCGTCGAGTGTCGAGGTATTGACTTCGACGTGTCCGCGGATCAGGTCGTCCATCTCGACCCGTTCGTTTTCGGGCATCTTGAAGCGGATGACCCACTGGTC
>CALUIG010000093.1 GCA_944320625.1 uncultured Alistipes sp. | reverse complement strand
GTATCTTTGCCGGGCCCACCAATGCGTAGTCAGCCGATGGAACTCTCGAAAGTGCATATCGAACGCCTGCGGGAACTGCTTGCCCGTCCCGCACAGCGCATCGTCATCCTCTCCCATACGAACCCCGACGGCGATGCCGTAGGATCGTCGCTCGCCTGGGCCGAAGTGCTCCGCGGAATGGGACATACGGTGACCTGTATCGTTCCCAACAAATACCCCTATTTCCTGGACTGGATGCCCGGAATCGAGGAGGTCGTGGTCTTCAAGACCGACACCGAAGGACGTGCGGCTCGCGCCGTCGCCGAAGCCGACATCCTCTTCTGCCTCGATTTCAACGCCGTGTCGCGGCTCGAAATCCTCAGCGAGACCATCCAGGCCAATACGACGGCCGTACGCGTACTCATCGACCACCACCTCTCTCCCGACGAGGGGTTCGACCTGATCTTCTCACACCCCGATTCGTCGAGCACCTGCTTTCTGGTCTATTGCCTGATCGAGGCTCTTTTCGGGACGCAGGCCATTACGCGGCGCATGGGTGAACTGCTCTACGTCGGCATGATGACCGATACGGGCAACTTCGCCTTTTCGTTCCTCACGCCCGAACTGTTCCGGGCCGTTGCCGTGCTGGTCGAAAAGGGAATCAGCATCCCCGACATCCACAACAGCGTCTACAACGCCTACACCGAAGGACGCGCCCGGCTGTTCGGCTATGCCATCAATCGCAAGATGGAGCTGATCCAGGACGGAACCGTAGCCTACATGTCGCTGCTGGAGAGTGAGATGCGCCGATTCCAGTTCCAGCAGGGCGACAGCGAGGGGTTTGTGAACTACGCCCTGACGATCAAGAAGGTCAAGATGTCGGCCATGTTCCTCGCACACCGCAAATTCATCCGCATTTCGCTGCGGTCGCGCGGCAATGTGGACGTCAACCTCTTCGCCCGCAAATATTTCAACGGAGGCGGACACAAGAATGCCGCCGGCGGCAAATCGTTCGTCTCGATGCGGGAAACCATCGACCACTACGTGCGTTCCGTCGCGGAGTTCGCGGCCGAAGGGCATCTGGGCTGAACGCCATGGACGATTTCCGGCTCAAGGTCTTCATCACCGCGGCTCGTACGCTGAGTTTCACGCGCACGGCCGAGCAACTCTGTATCTCGCAACCGGCCGTCAGCAAACACATCGGCGAGCTGGAATCCCGCTACGAAGTGCAACTCTTCACCCGTCGTGGCAGCCGTCTGGAGCTGACCGAGGCGGGCCGGACACTGCTCGAATCGGCCGAACGCGTGGCCGACGACTACCGTCGCCTGGAGTATGAAATGAGCCTCTGCACGGGACAGACCGAGGGCGAACTGCGCCTCGGAGCCAGTACGACCATCGCACAATACCTGTTGCCGCCGATCCTGGCCCGGTTTACGGCCCGGTTCCCTCAGGTCCGGGTCTCGCTCCTCTCGGGCAACAGCGAACAGATCGAACAAGCGCTCGAAGAGCATGGAATCGACCTGGGGCTGGTCGAGAGCGTCAGCCGCCGGCAGGGGCTCCACTACACGCTGTTCCGCTCCGACGAACTGGTGCTGGTGGCCCGGCAGGGCGGGAAGTTCGCACACCTCGAATCGGTGGCTCCCGAAGCGCTGTGCCGGATTCCGCTCGTCCTGCGCGAAAGCGGGTCGGGAACGCTCGAAGTAATTGCCGCAGCCCTCGCCCGGCGGGGCATCCGCCTCTCGCAGCTCAACGTCGTGCTGCGATTCGGATCGACGGAGGGGATCAAGGGCTTCGTCCGGAACAGCGATGCAATGGCCATCGTCTCGGCCTTCTCGGTGGTCGACGAACTGCGAAGCGGAGCCTTGCGGATCGTGGACCTGGAGGGATTGCCCCTGCTGCGGGATTTCGTCTTCGTGCACACCGAGGCACATCCGGCCCGCCTGGTAGGGTTGTTCCTCGAGTTCGCCCGGACGGGACGCTGAGGCTCCCGCGGCAGATCCCCGCAGGCAGTCCCGCCCGCCCCAAACCTCCCGACAAACAGACATGTTATAACCAGGAGTTATCCCCGATCACGATTTATTGCTTCCATATCCCAATAAAAGGGACGATATTTGCACCCGGAAAAAGAAAAAGTTATCCATCCTATGCTGGAAAAAGGCAACCGGGCGAATACGCTCCACGGCATTCTTCTGATCGCACTCTTCTCGTTCGCGGCGTTCTACATCGCCGGATTTCCCGTCATCAAGCGGCTTTCGTTCAGCCCGCTGATCGTCGGCATCGTGCTGGGCATGCTCTATGCCAACAGCCTGCGCAACAAACTCCCCGAGACATGGGTCCCGGGCATCAAGTTCTGTACGAAACAGGTCCTGCGATGGGGTATCATCCTCTACGGATTCCGCCTGACCCTGGCACAGGTCGCCGCCGTCGGGATTCCGGCCGTGGCCATCGACCTGGTGATCGTAACGGTGACCATCCTGGGCGGTGTGCTCCTGGGCCGCCTGCTGAAGATCGACCGCGATACGGCGCTGATGACCTCCACGGGCAGCGCCATCTGCGGAGCTGCCGCCGTACTGGGGGCCGAACCGGTGGTTCGGTGCGAAGGGTACAAGACGGCCATCGCCGTCTCGACGGTGGTGATCTTCGGAACGCTCTCGATGTTCCTCTACCCGGTGATGTACCGCACGGGGCTGCTCGACGGCATGACCGATACCGAAGTGGCGATCTATACGGGCAGCACGCTGCACGAGGTGGCCCACGTCGCCGGGGCGGGCAACGCCATGGACCCGACCGATTCGCTGGGTATTGCCGGCACGGCGACCATTACGAAGATGATCCGGGTGATGATGCTGGCCCCGGTGCTGGTAGTGATGAGCCTTGCACTGGCCGGACGCCGGCGCCGGAGTGCCCGGATGTCGGAGAGCGGCGGAGCAGCCGAAACCGGAACGGGAAAAAACCGCATCACGATTCCGTGGTTCGCCTTCGGATTCATCGGGGTGATCTGCCTCAACTCGCTGCTGCAATACATGTGCGGCGTGGAGAGTGTCCGCGAAATCCCCCTGAACGGCACGATCGAATATATCGACACCTTCATGCTGACGATGGCCATGACGGCCCTGGGGACCGAGACAAGCCTCGACAAGTTCCGACAGGCCGGGGCAAAACCCTTCGTGCTGGCCGGACTGCTCTACGTGTGGCTCGTGGTGGGCGGTTATTTCGTCACGAAATACCTCGCAGGCGTGTTGTAGCCGGACCGACCGGCATGTCGAATACGGTCCGACGGGCTTTGGCCCGCCGGACCGTCTCTTTTCCAAGACCGGGAAGGGGCTCAGGGCAGCCGCGGGAGTTCGGGCCGCTCGTGTTCGGAGTAGCGCAGGACCCGCTCGCGGACAAAGTCGGCAAAGCGGCGGGCTTCGGCATTCGTCAGCGGCCCCGGACGGCTCATCAGTATCAGCCTATGGGGTTGGAAGGGACGCCGGAACGAAGGATGGATGTATTCGTGGGGATTGGCGACGAACCCCAGGCGTTCATAGAAGTGCAGACGCCGGACAGAGCGTTCATCCTCGGGAGGATCGATCTCCAGAATAACGCGCCGCCCCTCGCAGAAGGCCGCCAGGGCCCGGGACCCCATACCTTGCCCGCGCAGACGGGGCGAGACGGCCAGATGTTCGACGTAGTGGAACCCATCGCCCTTCCAATGAAAGAGAAGACCGGCGAAGGCCCCATCAAAACGGATGGCTGCGGCCTCGAAGAGCGGATCCGCAAAAGCGCGGTCGTAATCATCCCCGTTCCAGCGCTCGCAGGCCGGGAAGGAGGCTTCATAGAGTGCCCAGACCTCCGCCCACAACGCATCGTAACGCGACCCGATGGGCAGGAATTGCAGATTCGGTTGTGCCATGACATTCGGATTTGCCGGCAAGATACGCCAAATTTCCGGAAAAACCATCCCCCCGCACACGTCGGATCCCGGTCCGGAAACCCCTCCGAAAGGGAATCCGTGCATCCCCGGAAAAGATCTCAGCGTCTGTTTGGCCGCAGAGTTGGAAGGGATGCTTTTTTTGGCTACTTTTGCGGAAACTACACGATCCGAGATCGAACCCTTATGACTCAAAAGAAAGTTTCCCCGCTGGCGTGGGTCCCGACGGCCTACTTCGCAATGGGACTGCCGTTCATCATGCTCAATCTGGTGGCCCCGATCATGTTCAACGACTTCGGGATCAGCGATACCCAGGTCGCATTCTGGACCTCCCTGCTCATCCTGCCCTGGTCGCTCAAACCCTTCTGGAGCCCCCTGCTCGAGATGTACCGCACGAAGAAATTCTTCGTCGTCACGACCCAGCTCCTTTCGGGCGTCTCCCTGGCCCTGGTGGCCATGGCCCTGCCCCTGCCAAACTTCTTCCCCTATGCCGTGGCGATCATGGCCGTGATGGCCTTCAGCGGCTCGACGCACGACATCGCCCTCGACGGCCTCTACATCCATGAACTCACACCCACCCAACAAGCCCAATACATCGGGTGGCAGGGAGCCTTCTACAACATTGCCAAAGTAACCGCCATGGGCGGGCTGGTCTACCTGGCAGGCGTGCTCGACGAACACTTCGGGTCGCTCTACGCCTGGATGATCATCATGGGCGCAAGCGGCACCCTGCTCTTCCTGCTGGGCATCTACCACATGCGGATCCTGCCGTCGGGCGGCGCCGCCACGACGCAGGCCGGAAGCAACCTCCGCGAAACCATGCGCGAAACCTGGTCGGTCTTCCGACTCTTCTTCCAGAAACGATACATCTGGATCTACATCGCCTGGATCGTCTTCTACCGCTTTGCCGAGGGCCTCGTCATCAAAATCGTGCCGCTGTTCCTCAAGGCCCCGCTCGCCGAACAGGGATTGGCCCTCACCAAGAGCCAGATCGGACTCTACTACGGAACATTCGGCGTCGCGGCGTTTGTCATCGGTTCGATCCTCGGCGGCTACTTCATCTCTTGGCGCGGACTGCGCAAGGCGCTCTTCCCGCTGTGCTGCATCTTCAACGTCCCCTTCGCCGTCTACGCCGTACTGGCATGGCTGCAACCGACCAATCCGATCCTGGTCTGCGCGGCCATCGTCTTCGAATATTTCAGCTACGGATTCGGCTATGTGGGACTGACGCTCTTCATCATGCAGCAGGTGGCCCCCGGCAAACACCAGATGGCCCACTATGCCTTCGGTACGGCGCTGGCCAACCTGGGCGTCATGCTCCCGGGCATGATCAGCGGCGTGATCAGCGACGCCGTAGGCTACCACAGTTTCTTCCTCTGGTCGCTGCTGGCCACCATCCCGGCCTTCATCCTGACCTGGATCGTGCCCTTCTCGCACAACCCCGAAGAGGAGCCAAAACCCGAACAGGCCGCCTGATCCCCATCAGCACAACCTCAAACCGCGAAACGGGGCCCGGAACATTCCGGGCCCCGTTTCGTTCCGGAGCGGACACGCAGCTCCCGCTCCTCACTCCGCAAGAGGTTCGAACGTGACGGCACACCCTCCGTCGGGCGCCATCCCGATGCGGAGCGAATCGGCCGCAGTCAGACGGCACTCCTCGATCCGGTAGGCCGTGCGCAGCGGAGAGGTGGGATCATCGGCGTAGATGCGGGCCGTGTAGGTAATCCCGGGCTTCAGGAAACCGAGGGGCTGAACGAGGCTCCGGGCCTCGGAATTGGTGCCGGCGCCGAGGAAGTAGCGGTCTCCGGCACGGCGTGCCACAACGATGTACTCCCCGATCTCCCCCTGCAGGGCCTCGGACCAGTCACTGTCGGGATCGAAGTCCCGGAAGAACCGGAAGGCCGGATGCCCTTCGTAGTTCTCGATCAGGTCGGCGGCCATCTGCAACGGCGAATAGATGATCACCCAGTTGGCAATCTGCCGGGCCAGCGTGGTCTTGACCGAACACTGCGAATTGTCGCCGTTCCACTGGATACGGCCCGGATCGGCCTTGGCACGCTCGTAGTAGATGTCGAAGATCCCGGGCGTGTAATCCATCGGCCCGCTCAGCAGCCGCACGAAGGGCAGCGTGCAGAGATACTCCGAGGAGTTGCCTTCGGACCAGGCATTCCACTCCATGCCCCGGGCCCCTTCACGGGTCATCATGTTGGGCCACGTGCGGCGGATGCCGGTCTCCTTGATCGGTTCGTGAACATCGAGCATGATGCGGTACCTGGCCGCCAGTTCCACCACCCGCTGATAGTGCTGCACGCCATACTGCGAATGGTGGGAATATCCCTCCCTGAACCCGCCGGCATACCCCGTCTTGAGGGTATGGATGCCCAGTTCGGCGTAACGTTTCATGGCCCGCTCCATGTTCGCCTCATAGTCGGGGATGTTGCCGCCGGTCTCGTTGTGCATCCAGAGTTCGACGCCCTTCCCGGCGGCATAGGCGGCAATGCGCTCCAGGTCGAAGTCGGCATAGGGTTCCACATAGTCGAACCGCTGGTCGCGGCCCCAACTCTCCCAGCCGCGATTCCAGCCCTCGAACAGCACGCCCTGGATGTTGTTTGCCGCAGCAAAGTCGATATGGCGGAGGGCATTCCCGGTCGTGGCACCGTGACGCGGGCCCATGGTCCAGACCTGCGTCCCGAGGTGCATGCCCCACCAGACCCCGACATACTTCTGGGGCCGGATCCACGACGTGTCGGCGATCTTCGACGGCTCGTTGAGATTCAGAATCAGCGACGAGTTGATCAGGTCGACAGCCCGGTCCCCGATCTGGAGGGTTCGCCAGGGAGTCGTGAAGCATCCCCCCAGACGGGCCTTCACGCCGTCGGGCAGCGGGGCCAGTTCGGCCTTGAACACAAGCGAATCCTGCCGCAACAGATGCATCTCGGGGTAATCGTAGAGCGCCGCCTCGTGGATCGAGCCGTAGAGCGCCCCGATCCGGAACGTGAAGGGGGTATTGGCCCGTTCGACACCCGAGACGGGCAATTTGCGGTAGGGCAGTTCGTAGGTGTCATAGTTTCCGTCGATACTCCACGAGAGGCCGTCCTGTGCAAAGGCGAAGGCGGTATGCTCGTCGGTGATGCAAAGCGAGTCGGCAGGGGTCCGGTATTCATATCGGAATCCGAGGCCGTCGTCGAAAACCCTTACACGCAGCACAAGAAGGACACCCTCCGGGTTTTGCAGCCTTACGGCAAGTTCGTGATGGCGGTCGCGGAGCTCCTTGTTTTCGCCCCAGGGCTGGGTCCAGGTTTCGTCACAACGGTTCCGCTCCACCCCGACGATCGAGAATCCGGATGCGAGATTGGCAACGTCGGCCTCGAGCCCGAGCCGGGAGCGGACAATCAGGGGGGTGCCGTCCACCTCAAGCTGCCAGGCGGGAACTCCATCCCGGTCCAATGAGATGGCCGTCCGGATTCTTCCATCGGGCGAAGTGACGGAGGTATCGGGGGAGCAGGCGATCGTTACAAGGGCGACTCCGGCGGCTGCAAGCCGGTGAAGCATTCTTTTCATGGTCGGTTTCAGTTTCGGGTTTGGGTTGGTTGGGACCGGGACTGCCGGGCCGTTTTCCGACAGCCCGGGTTTTGCCCGATACGACAAAGTTAACATTTTGGCCGGTTCATACCAAATTCAACCCTCCATTCCGAAACCGCCGGGACGCGGATATTCAATACAAAAAGGCTCCGGTCCGAAGAGCGAAGCCTTTTTGAAGAAAAGGGAGAGAAGTCGGAGCCCGTGGCTCCGTTCCGGGCGGTCGGAATCAGAAACGCACCTTGGCTCCGAGCGAACAGCGGATGCCGTAATATTCGGCCTGCTTGACGCGGTCCTTCGTTCCCTGGTAGTAGCGCAGGGGCTGGTTCAGCAGGTTGCCCACCTCGGCGAAGATCGAAATGTG
>CALUIG010000092.1 GCA_944320625.1 uncultured Alistipes sp. | reverse complement strand
TTGATGCACCCCGATCCGGCTTATTTCACTCTTTAATACCCCCGCCAAGCGATTTTCCCCGATTCTTTCTTGGGCTTTCGCCATATTTTTCATAACTTGTCCCTGGTTGTCAGGCGGATTCCCCCTTCTTCGGAAATGCCGGAATCCGGAACCGCACCCCGGGCCCCTTGTCAACCCCCGAAATATGAACTGTTTGTCGCTTTGGTTACTTGCGTCTCCATGAAACCCATCTACCTGCATCTCTCCCAACCCGTCGCTACGCCCGGCCCGGGATCCTCCCGATTCTGGGGTGACCCCGACCTGCCCCGCGATTGCGAATATCCCGCCTATGTCGACGCAAACGGACTCGAGCATCCCTACCGGTTCATCTGTCAGATCAACCTCGCCGAAGTCGCTCCGTACGATACCGAAAACCGCCTGCCTCACGAAGGTCTGTTGTCGTTCTTCGCAAAAATAGGTCCCTATCTGGGAGATGACTTCTCGGAGGAGTGCATCGGAGGTTGTATCGGTGATCCGGACGAGGTCCGGGTCCTCCATTTTCCGTCGTGCGAAGGCCTCCAGCCCACACCCCGGCCCGGCGATGAGTCGGCGGCAGAGAATCCCGAAGCCCTGCAGATCGAATTCCGGAGCGGATCCGGAATCCCGGACGACGAACACGCCCTCTTCGCTCCTCCGACACACCGTCCCTGGGAGACCTGGGACGCGCCTTTCGAGGAGTGGTTGATTCTCTTGCAGATCGATTCGTGCGAAGGGGCGGATTTCGAACTCAATTTCATGGACGTGGGGCTCCTTGAATTCCTGATCTCCCCGGACGACCTGGCCCGGCACCGCTTCGACCGGATCCGGGCTGTCGTTCTCTCTTCCTGATCCCGGTCTGCCCGCCTCACCCCCTGACTGCCGGACTCTCCGACATCAACAATCCCCGAATATTTTACCCAAACAGCAATTCCATGAAACGTACAGCATGCCTTCTGACAGCCTTGCTCCTGTTCCTGGTACAGGCTGCAGCCCAGACCCGCTATCTGGTCGATGTGGCATCCCCGGTCAAGTCGTATCAGTATGAAGCCTACCGATCGGGTCCCAATTCGAAAAAATTAAACCTCAGCGGCGGCCTCAAGTGGCAGGGCGGCTTCACGATCGGAAATACCCAAGGACCCTATCAGCCCGGTTATGCCATCTTCAATCTCGGCGGGAAATACGACGCGATTCTCTTTGTCCTGGGACTCGAAGCCGACTCCTACGTCTCGGATCCCCGGGTCGTCACCGTTTATGCCGACGGACGGAAGGTCATGGACGAGGTCGTCCGGAATTTCGGAATCCCCAAACGCATCCGGCTCGACATCAAAGGGGTCAATGAACTCAAATTCGTGCTGGTCTCCGGCGAAGGGAAGATCGGATTCGGCGAAGTGACCCTGTGGAAGACCGGAGAGACTCCCCGTGAAACGGGCAACCTGATCACCACACCACCCAAAACAACCCGGCTGATCAAGGACCTCAGGCCCTACGCCCAGGAGAATCACTTCGTCGTCTCGCCCGACGACAAGTACAAAACCGTATCCGTCAACGGCAGCCAGTATCATTACGGGATTGTCTGCAACATGAAGATGGCATTCATCGGCGTGCAGCCCGGCTGCTCCTACTTCAATCTCCGGGGGCAATACGAGAAGCTCAGCCTCCTGGCCGGCCCGGTCAACAACGACCAGAGCAGCGGCGGAAAAGGCTGGATCACCATCAAGGCGGACGGACGGATCCTCCACGAATACGAGGTGTCGCAGGACGACATCGCCAAGCGGATCGTCCTCGACGTCAAGGGCTGCCACCAGCTCTCGATCCATACCGAACAGGCCAATCAGAGCATGTATGCAGCCATCGTCGATGCCACGCTCTATCCCGAGGGCTGTTTCGAACAGGTGCAGGAGGAGGAACTCGCCGAGGAGATCAATCCGCGGCTGAAGAGTCTGCCCGACGTCTGCAAACTGGTGTCGAACATCCCGCCCTATGCCGTCGGCGGCCAGGTCGAGCACCAGGTCTACAACGGAGAGTCCGACCACATCACCTTCTCCATGGGCGGGCAGCGCTTCAGCGAAGGATTCATCCTCTATGAAAAGGCCGACTTCTGGAACGACAACATAAGTTCCTATGCGGTCTTCGATCTGGGCCGGGAATTCGACTACGTGAGCTTCACGGCAGGATACGTCGGCAAGAGCTGGTGCATGACTGACGACGTGATCCGGGTCTATGCCGACGATGAACTCATCCTCGAAACGCCCATGAAGGCCACCTATCCCAACCAGCACTTCACGCTCCCGATCAAACGGTGCCGCAAACTCCGGTTCGAGAACCGCGGCTCCGGGAATCTGAATGTCGGGGCATACGGCATTGCCGACATCGTGGTATATCGGGGAGAACCCGTCGAGAACGATCTGTTCGTCCACCCGACGCCGGAGTGCCCCGACGAAATCGACCTGATCGATCTCGGTGCGCCCTATCTCCACTACGTGAGCACCAAACGGGATTCCCAGGACGAGATGTTCCATGACGGAACCACCCAGCGGCGCTATTTCGAAATGCCCGACGGATCCCGCATCTACAAGGGATTCCTCCTCCAGACCAGCGTGCATTTCTCGCTCGACCACGGAGTGCTTGCCGGAACCGACAACGCCATGGCAGGAGCCATCGGCGGTGCTGCCGTGGGTTCGGCCTTTGTCGCCGGGGCCGCCGTGGGCGGGGCCATCGTCGGAAGTACGCTGATCGGAGCCGCGGCATTCCTGATGCTTGCGGCCGGAGGAAATGCCGTGGAGAACTCCTGCGCCGCATTCAACACCTACGGAGCCTACAACAGCGTCACCTTCACGGTCGCCTGTTACAGACCCCGTCTGCAGGAGAACGTCTCCGACTACAAGGAGACCCTGCTGATCGGAGCCGACCAGGAGGTCGTGGCCGAACTGACCGTCTACGAGACCATGGAGCCCCAGACCGTCACGGTGCCGATCAACGGCTGCAAACAGCTTATGTTCTGGCTGGCCAACACCTACAACACCTCGGGACAGTTCCTCTTCTACGACATCCGGCTGACCAAGGAGATCCTTCCGATGAACATCCCCAAGGAGGCCCGGCTCTCCAAGAACATCGTTACCGAACCGCCCTATACGGAGAAGAATTTCGCAATCCAGTGGAAGAGGGTCGCCTCGTCGGGATCCCGCAACGTCGACTCATACCTGACCGGCTGCAACAATGCCTACGGACAGACCGTCAAACTGCTCGAAGACACCAAACCGGAATACAAGATCTACACCTGTTATCTGGAAATGGCTTCCGGGGCGATCTGCAAGGCCGTATCGCTGCGCCGCGACGAGGATAACTACATCAATCTGCCTCGTGAATACGAATACTGCGTCCGCGAGGTCAAAGAACTCCAGAAACTCCGCAGCGATCTGTCCGAACTCGGACTCTCCTACGTCAATGCCAATCTGGGACTGCCCGAGCTGGGCTTCAAGGGTCTTGCCTACGGCAAGATTGTCAAAGCGGCCCGTCAGATGGTGAAGGGCTGCAAGGAGGTCGTGGAGCTGATGCTGGCGGAAAAACAGGCCGAAGCAGCCCTGCTGGCCTCCATGATCGGAAGTGCCGGGTACATGGACGGAATCCACAGTACCGAATACACGCTGCTTTGCCCGCTCGCTCCGGGAGAGACTCCGCCGACGGATCAACTGCAGCTGCTCTCCAACTACCAGGTGAAATAACCCGCAGCCTGCGGGCCCGATGCAGAAACGGGAGGTTGCGATCCATGCGCAACCTCCCGTTCCGTTTCCGGCGGGATCCGACCGAAGACTCAGAAGGCAAACAGATTGATGCCCACCTGCAGATAGCCGTCCTTCAGATCGGGATTCCACATCGCGTGTGCAAAAACCGGCATGTCGAAGCGTCCCAGCTTCAGTTTGTAGGTCGTGCGCAGCGAGATCTGGTTGATTCCGTCCGCGCCGTAGAAGTTCGCCGTGCCGTCGATGTCGTCCCGGTTGAAGGCGAAGGTGCCGCCCAGCCCTACGTCCACGATCCAGTGCTCGTTGCGGTAGACGCTGTACTCGGCGCTCACGAAGGTCGAATAGCGGTTGTCGCCCGCCGTGTTCAGGTCGCGGCCCGCGAAGATCGTCGCCCAGTACAAACGCAGCGGAACGTCGAATTTCGTCTCGAAGTTGTAGGCCACGCTCAGGTCGAGGAAGTGTGTCGTCGAGAACTTGTTATAGTTGAAGATGTCCTTGCTGAAGGGCAGCGCCGGCGAATAGTTGAAGATGTCCCACAGGGCCACCGTGAAGCCTCCCACCGAATAGGAGACGTAGTAGTCGAACTCCTTGTAGTCGCCCGTGAAGTCCGTACCGCCCCACAGGCCCACCTTCAGACCGTCGTCGAGGAAACCGACATTCAGATCGGCGGCCAGGACGCCGCCGTCGGCGACCTGGAGACCCCGCCACAGGTGCATGTTCTGCAACGTCCCGTTCAGATGCAGGCGTGCGGTTTGCCCGAAGGCCGCGGAGGCCGAAAGCAGCAGTGCGACAAAGAGCACCGCAAGATGTTTCAGGTTCTTCATGGCTGCGTGTTGTTTAGTAGCAATATATTACACAATAGAGTGCTGCGGCGATGAATCCGCCCAGGATCGGGCCGACGACCGGCACCCACGAATAGCCCCAGTCGTTCGAGCCCTTGCCCTTGATCGGCAGGATGGCGTGTGCCAGGCGCGGAGCCAGGTCTCGGGCCGGATTGATGGCATAGCCCGTCGTCCCGCCGAGCGACATGCCCAGCGCCACGATCAGCATCGCTACGGGGAAAGCCCCCAGAGCGCCCATGCCCACCTCCGACGTATTGCCGTCGATCGAGAGCGCGAGGATCACGAATACCAGCACGAACGTGCCGACGATCTCGCAGAAGAGGTTCCGGCCGTAATTGCGGATGGCCGGGGCGGTGCAGAACGTTCCCAGTTTCGTGGCGGGGTCATCCGTGGCGTCGTAGTGGTCCTTGTAGAAGGCGTAGACGAGGATCGCACCCACGAAACCTCCCAGCATCTGGGCCACGATGTAGGGAACGACCAGCCCCCAGGAGAAGGTCCCCGCGGCGGCCAGTCCCAGCGTTACCGCAGGATTGAGATGAGCCCCCGAGTAGGGCCCCGAGATAAAGACGCCCAGCATGACGGCAAGTCCCCACGCCAGCGTGATGACTACCCAGCCGCCATTTTCACCCTTGGATTTCTTCAGCGTCGTGCAGGCAACGACTCCGTCGCCGAACAGAACCAGAACAGCCGTGCCGATAAATTCGAACAGGCACTTCACCATCATTTCATTCATAACAGTCAGGTTTTAGGGTTCAGTTTTTTCGATTTTCCGATTTTCCGCACGTCCGGTTCAGCGTTTGGTGTAGTCGCTCAGCGTACGCTTCACGGCATCCTCCCAGCCGGCTTTGGCCTCGGCCACCTTCGCATCCTCCCACGAGGGCTCGAAAACGCGGTCGATCTGCCACTGTTTGCGGATCTCGTCGATGCTCGACCAGTAGCCCACGGCCAGGCCCGCCAGGTAAGCCGCACCCATGGCCGTGGTCTCCACGACCTGCGGACGGATCACCTTCGTACCGAGAATGTCGGCCTGGAACTGCATCAGCAGGTTGTTGCGCGAGGCCCCGCCGTCGACCTTCAGCTCCTTGAGCGGGATGCCCGCATCGCGCGACATGGCCGCCGTGATGTCCATCGTCTGATAGGCGATGCCTTCGAGGGCCGCCCGGGCGATATGGGCCGTCGTCGTACCGCGGCTGATGCCGATGATCGTGCCGCGGGCGTACTGGTCCCACCACGGAGCCCCGAGGCCCGTCAGTGCCGGAACGAAGTAGACGCCGTTCGTGTCGGGGACGCGCGAAGCCAGCTCCTCGACCTCCGACGAGGATTTGATCACCCCGAGGCCGTCGCGCAGCCACTGCACCACCGAACCGCCCACGAAGATACTGCCTTCCAGCGCGTAGTTCACCTTGTCGCCGATCTTCCAGGCGATCGTCGTGATGAGGTTGTTCTGCGAAAGAATCGGCTTCTCGCCGCTGTTCATCAGCAGGAAGCAGCCCGTACCGTAGGTGTTCTTGACCATGCCCGGCTCGGTGCACATCTGCCCGAACAAGGCCGCCTGCTGGTCGCCCGCAATTCCCGAGATGGGCACCTTGTGAGCGAAGATCGTCGTTTTGGTGTGCCCGTAGACCTCGCTCGACGACTTCACCTCCGGCATCATCGAACGCGGGATGGTAAACAGATCCAGCAGCTCCTGGTCCCACTCCAGCGTATTGATGTTGAAGAGCATCGTCCGCGAGGCGTTGCTCACGTCCGTCACGTGCACCTCACCGCGCGTCAGGCGCCAGATCAGCCACGTATCCACCGTTCCGAACATCAGTTTGCCCTTCTCGGCGCGCTCGCGGGCTCCGGGGACGTTGTCCAGGATCCACTTGATCTTCGTGGCACTGAAGTAGGCGTCAATGATCAGACCCGTCTTCTGACGGATCATCTCCGTAAGTCCCCGGTTCTTCAGCTCATCGCAGTAGTCCGACGTACGGCGATCCTGCCACACGATCGCGTTGTAGACCGGCTCCTCGGTCTCCGAATCCCACACGATCGTCGTTTCGCGCTGGTTCGTGATGCCGATTCCGGCGATGTTCAGGCCCGTGATGTCGAGTGTCGTGATCGCTTCGGCAATGACCGAAGCCTGCGACGACCAGATCTCGTGCGGATCGTGTTCCACCCAGCCCGAGCGCGGGAAGATCTGCCGGAACTCCTTCTGAGCCACGGCACACGTCGCACCCTTTTCATCGAAAACAATCGCCCGGGAACTGCTCGTTCCCTGGTCCAGTGCAAGAATGTACTGTTTCATAGTCGTTTTATGGTTGGTTTTGGTTATGGTAGCTTTTTTTCGGCATCCCGGGGCCTTCAGGCCAGGCGCGACGCCAGGATATGCAGCGGGTGTTCGCACGGCTTCGAGGTCGACATCTCGATCTGCCACTTGCAGGTCTCGCAGTCCGTGGCCACAAGGTCAACTCCCGACTCCTCGATCTGACGGAACAGTGGGGCGCCGATGGCCTGCGAGACTTCGTAGTTCTCCTTCTTGAAGCCGTACGTCCCGCCGATGCCGCAGCACTGCGAGTCGAGTACCGTGACCTCCACGCCCGGGATCATCCGCAGCAACTCGATCGAATAGTAACTCCAGCCCATCTTCTCCATGTGGCACGGCGTGTGGTAGGCCACGCGCAGCGGGGTAGTCTCCTTGAACTTCAACTTCGCCTCACCCGACTGGATCAGCCGGTAGAGGTAGCGTGTAGCCAGTTCGATGCGGTCGCGCACGTCGTCGTTTTCGAGTCCCAGCAGGTGCGGGTACTCGTCACGCAGCGTGAAGGTGCAGGTCGACGAGGTGGTAATGACGTCGAGGTCGCGGCCCTTCACCGACGTGCGGATCGACTGCAGATTGGTCTCGGCCTGGCGCCGCGCCTGCTTGTAGAGCCCGTTCGAAATCAGCGCCACGCCGCAGCACTTCTCCTTGTCGAGCAACTGCACGCCGTAACCCAGGGCATTCATGATCCGCAGCAGGTCCTTGCCCAGTTGCGGGTTGTTGTAGTTCACGTAGCAGCCGTGGTAGTAGGCCACCTGCTTCGGGAAGGCCTCCTGTGCCGCGGCGGCGTGCTTGCGGTACCACGACGTAAAGGTCCCGTGTGCGTATTTCGGGAAGATGCGACGGTGGTCGATCGCCAGCACCTTGTCCATCACGAACCGGACGGGCTTCAGCTTCACGGTCGTATTGACGATCGGGGCGAAGGGCGTGGCCAGCGTCCCCACAAGGTCCGTATTGGCCAGCACGAAGTTCCGCAGCGACGTGTTGTGCTGCGGCCCGTACTTGATACGCGCCGCCTGGATGATGTCGCCGATGCGCACGTTCGACGGGCACGCCACCTCGCAGCGCTTGCAGTTCATGCAGTATTTCAGGGCGTTGTCGAAGAAGTCGGGCTGTTTGAGCCGCAGACGCTCCCCGTCCGGCCCCGCCTGTTTCGGTCCCGGGTAGTCCGGATTCGCCGCCGCCACCGGGCAGTACACCGTACAGATCGTACATTTGATGCACTGCTCGAAATTATTCTCGCTGACGCTGTTCTGCTGAATGTTCATG
>CALUIG010000091.1 GCA_944320625.1 uncultured Alistipes sp. | reverse complement strand
CTCCGGAGCCTCATTGCCCGAGGGCGACTCTCCGTCACGTCCGGACGAAGCGGTACCGCGGGGTTTGTCGCGCAGGCGGTCGCGGCGTCCGCGACCGTGACCGCGTCCGTCACCGCCCTTGCTGCGGCTCCGGCCTCCGCGCCCGCCGCGTTTGCGACCCTCCTCCGGCTCGTATTTCGGGCCCTCGCCCACACTCGCTGGAAGTTCCGCCTTGCGGATCTCCCGCTCGATGAACTTCTCGATCTGGTGGAACTTGCCCTGCTCCTCTTCGTTGACAAACGTCATCGCACTTCCCGTCGCCGCAGCGCGCGCCGTACGGCCGATGCGGTGAATGTAGTCCTCCGGATCGTGCGGCACGTCGTAGTTGATCACCAGGCCGATGTCCTCGATGTCGATACCCCGCGCCACGATGTCCGTCGCCACGAGGATCTTCACCTTGTTGTTCTTGAAGTTCAGCATCACCTCCTCGCGCTGCGCCTGCTCCAGGTCGGAGTGCATCGCCGCCACGTCGAGTTTCATGCGCTTGAGCGTATGGGCCAGCTCCTTGACCTTCAATTTCGACGACGAGAAGATAATCGTCTTCGACTCCTGCGGCACGGCGAACAGTTCCCGGATGATCCCCAGTTTCTGACTCTCGTAGCAGATGTAGGCCGACTGGTCGATCGCCTCGTTGGGCTTCGAAATGGCAATATTGACCTCGGCCGGATTGCGCAGGATGGTTTTGGCCAGTTCACGGATCTTCGGCGGAAGCGTCGCCGAGAACATGATCGTCTGACGCTCCCGCGGCATGTAGGAGATGATCTTCATGATGTCGTCGCTGAAGCCCATGTCCAGCATCCGGTCGGCCTCGTCGAGAATCAGGTACTCCACGTGCGAGAGGTCCACATGGCTGTTCTGCAGGTGCGAGATCATCCGCCCCGGCGTGGCGATCACCACGTCCGAACCATTCAGCATGCCATTCTTCTGCAGGTCCCAGCCCTTGCCGTCGCCCCCGCCGTAGACCACCGTCGTGGAGATCGGCGCATAATACGAAAAGCCCTGGAACTGCTGGTCGATCTGCTGTGCCAGTTCGCGCGTCGGCACGATGATCAGCGATTTGATCACATTGTCGGGATTCCCCTCCAACAGCAGTCTGTTCAGCAGCGGAAGCGTATAGGCCGCCGTCTTACCCGTTCCGGTCTGGGCGCAGCCGATCAGATCGCGTCCTTCGAGGATCACCGGAATGGTGTGCTCCTGCACGGGCGTCATTTCGTAAAAGTTCATATCTTCGAGACCGTCGAGGATCTCATCCTCCAGGTCCAGTTCGTCAAAACGCATCGGTTTTCGATTTTTTATATATTCCCATTCATTCCATCATAAGGCCTCGCCGAAGAGCGTGGCGGCCGTGCATCCCGTGATCCGGACCCGGACATACTCGCCGATACGGTGGTCACCGCGGTCGAATACCACGACCTTGTTCTGCGACGTACGCCCCGACAACTGGTTCGGATTGCGCTTCGACACCCCCTCGACCAGCACCTCGAACTCCCGGCCCACGTCGCGGCGGTAGCTTGCCAGCCCCAGTTCGTTCTGCAGGGCGATGATCTCCTGCAGGCGCCGCGACTTCACCTCCTCGGGCACATCGTCGCCCAGGTGTTTCTGGGCAAAGGTCCCCGGACGCTCCGAATACTTGAACATGTAGGCGAAATCGTAGCCCACCTCACGCATCAGCGACAGCGTCTCGCGGTGCTCCTCCTCGGTCTCGCCCGAAAAGCCCGCAATGAGGTCCGTGGTGATCGAGCAGTCGGGCATCCAGCGGCGGATGGCGGCGATGCGGCCGAGGTACCATTCGCGCGTGTATTTGCGGTTCATGCGTTCGAGCATCGCCGTCGATCCCGACTGGGCCGGGAGGTGGATCGAGCGGCAGATGTTCGGCATCGAGGCCATGGTTTCGAGCAGGCGGTCGCTCATGTCCTTGGGGTGCGACGTGGCGAAACGCACGCGCAGCAGCGGCGAAATCGACGCCACACGCCGCAACAGTTCCGGAAAGTCGACATCGCCCGTACGGTAGGAGTTGACATTCTGACCCAGGAGCGTCACCTCGCGGTAGCCGTTGTCGAAGAGGCTCTGCGCCTCGGCGACGATCGTCGCGGCCTCACGGCTCCGTTCGCGCCCCCGCGTATAGGGGACCACACAGTAGGAGCAGAAGTTGTTGCAGCCCCGCATGATCGCCACGAAGGCACTCACGCCGTTACGGTCCAGGCGCACGGGGGCGATTTCGGCATAGGTCTCCTCCGTGGAGAGGAGGACGTTCACCCCCTTGCCGCCCGCCTCGGCCTCACGCACCAGGCGCGGCAGGTCGCGGTAGGCATCCGGTCCGGCCACGACATCCACCCCCGAAGAGCCTTCGAGCAATTTCTCGCGCAGCCGTTCGGCCATGCAGCCGAGAATCCCCACGATGAGGCCCGGATGTCGGCGGCGCAGGCCCCTCATCTCGGCCAGGCGCCCCCAGATGCGCTGTTCGGCATTGTCGCGGATCGAGCACGTATTGATCAGAACGACATCCGCCTCCTCGATCCGGTCCGTATAGACATATCCTTCGTCCTGCATCAGCGAGACCACGATCTCCGTATCGCCGACATTCATCTGGCAGCCGTAGGTCTCGACATAGAGTCTCTTTCCTTCGCCCTGCAGCGGGCGCAATGTATTCGTATTTATTTCCATCGTCTTGCGTATCGTTTTCCGCGCGGAAGGCGTGCTGCCGGTTCCGCGTCTGGATCCCGTCCGGGCGTTATTCGGCCTGGATCTGGTTTTTGTCCGGGAACTGCTTGAAGCCCTCGCCGAAGGTCTCGTAGGCATCGGTCACCACCACGAAGGCCCGGGGATCGATCTCCCGGATGCGGTTCTGGACCAGGTGCACCTCCTTGCGGCTGATCACCAGAAAGATCACATCCTTCTCCCGATCGGTGAACATTCCCTTTCCCTTGAGGTAGGTCGCGCCCCGCTCCATGTCCTCGATGATGAAACGCTTGATCTCCGCATGATGTTCGCTGATGATGAAGAGCAGCTTGTCGTACGAGGCACCGTCGAGCAGGTAGGCCACCACGCGCGACGAAATGTAGATCGTAATGAGCGAATAGAGCGTCAGCATCCAGCCGTTCGAGGCGGCCTCTCCGGTTCCGAGACCGAAGCCGATCACGGCAAGGCCCGACAGCACGACGAAACCGTCGGCCAGGAAGATGCCCGTCGAGAACCGGATGCCGGCAAACTTCTGAAGCAGCATGCCCACGATGTCCGTACCACCGGTCGTGGCCTGCTGCCGCACCACGATGCCCTGGCCCACGCCGATCACCACGGCACCGATGACGCACGTCAGCAACAGGTCGTTCGAAAGGTCCAGCCGCCCGCCCAGCATCAGCGCCGGATCCAGGGACTCGACCGCTTCGGGTGTCGGGTAGATCATCCGCGTGAGGACGTTCATGAAACCCGGGGTGTAGAGTGCCGCCAGCACCGTCCGGGTACCGAATCCGCCGCCGAAAACCAGCATGGCAATCAGCATCAGCGGGATGTCGAACATATACCCGAAGGTACCCACCTGGATCGAGGGGAAGAGGTTGTGCAGGACGATGCCCATGCCGTAGACTCCGCCCGGCACGAAGTTGTAGGGGTTGACAAACAGCACAAACCCCGTGCCCATGATCGAGCATCCGAGGAAAATCAGAAACCACGAGCGCCACCACGCCCACGAACCCATCGGTTCGAGCAAAGCCTTTGTGTTCATACGATTTTCATTTAGACGACAAAGATACGAAAATCTTCGGATTTGCGCCCCTCCCGACGGTTTTTTCGGCTTCCGCTTCCGGATCCGGAATTTTTCATTATATTTGCATAAACAACGAAATGCCGAAAAACGTATGATCCTGACCATTTATACCGCCACGACCATGATGATCATCGCCTATCTGCTGGGCTCGATACCGAGCGCCGTGTGGATCGGCAAGAAATACTACGGGGTCGACATCCGCGAACACGGATCGAAAAATGCCGGAACGACCAACATGCTCCGGGTCCTCGGACGCCGGGCCGCAGCTCCGGTCTTCGCCCTGGACTTCCTCAAGGGGTTCGTCGCCGTCACAATCATCGAACTCATGCAGTACGACGACCTGATCGGTGCCAACGACCTCATAAACCTCAAGATCGGAGCCGTCTTTGCCGCGGTGCTGGGACACATCTTCCCGATCTTCGCCGGATTCCGCGGCGGAAAAGGCGTGGCCACGCTCGTCGGTGCCGTAACGGGCATCTATCCCCCGGTGGCACTGCTCTGTTTCGGCGTCTGGCTCGTCGTGCTCATGATCTTCCACTACGTCTCGCTCGCCTCGATCGTCGCGGGATGCTGCTTCCCGGCCTTCACGCTCATCTCCCCCAAGGTCAACGGTTCGATTCCCTTCGTGGTCTTCTCGTTCATCATCGCCATCCTGCTCATCTACACCCACCGCAAGAACATCGAACGGCTCAAGGCCGGAACCGAATCGAAAATCTACGTCTGGAAACCCCGGCACGTGACGATCCACGACGAAGGAAAGGATCCCGGGAAAGATTCCGGGGCCAAAGAGGAGCCGAAATAGCCCCCGGGCCCCCACCTTCGGCTGCGCCCTTCCCGATCCCGGGAACGGAGCCTTC
Source organism: uncultured Alistipes sp. (assembly GCA_944320625.1). Taxonomy (GTDB): domain Bacteria; phylum Bacteroidota; class Bacteroidia; order Bacteroidales; family Rikenellaceae; genus Alistipes. Next base: position 3,523 of record CALUIG010000091.1, on the reverse strand, counting down.
CAAATGACATCCTTCCTCAAAACAACTCGAAATACCTACTCATGTTACAGGAAAACCTACTGAAGATATACGAGAAGAGTTTCCGCGAAAACCGGGAAATGTCGGCCCTGACCGACTACTTCAAGGACGAGACCTTCTCCTATTACGAAATGGCCAAGGAGATCGCCAAACTCCACCTGCTCTTCAAGAAGGCCGGCATCAAGCAGGGTGACAAGATCGCCCTGATCGGGCGCAACAATCCCCGCTGGTGCATCACCTACCTGGCCACGATTACCTACGGCGCTGTCATCGTCCCGATCCTCCAGGACTTCACCCCGGCGGATGTCATCCACATCATCAACCACTCCGAAAGCCGGTTGCTCTTCCTGGGCGACAACTTCTGGGACGTCATCGAAGAGGACCAGATCCGGCAAATCGAGGCCGTCTTCTCGCTCACCGACTTCCACGCCATCTACGAGCGCGACGGAAAGGCACTGACGAAATTCCAGCGCGACATCCTCAAGAACTACCGGTCGAAATACCCCCGCGGATTCAGCGTCAACGACATCAAGTACCCCGACGTTCCGAACGACCGCGTCATCCTGCTGAACTACACCTCCGGAACCACCGGCTATTCCAAGGGCGTGATGCTCACGGTGAACAACCTCACCGGAAACGTCGTCTTCGCCATGTCGGCGCTCAACACCCAGACCGGACAACTCTACTTCCAGCGCGGAGGCCGGACACTGTCGTTCCTGCCCCTGGCCCATGCCTACGGCTGTGCGTTCGACTTCCTCGCCCCGATGGCCGTCGGAGGGCACATCACCCTGCTGGGCCGGATTCCCTCGCCGAAGATCCTCATCGAAGCCATGGCCGTAGTCAAGCCCACGATCATCTGCTGTGTCCCGATGATCCTCGAAAAGGTCTACCGCAAGCAGGTCCTGCCGATGCTCGAAAAGGGGCCCATGTCCATCGCCATGAAGATCCCCCTGCTCAACTCGGCCATCTACTCGGTCATCCGCAAGAAACTCATGGATGCCTTCGGCGGCAACGTCTCGATCTTCATTGTCGGCGGAGCCCCCATGAACCAGGAGACCGAATCCTTCCTGCGCAAGATCCACTTCCCGATCACCATCGGATACGGCATGACCGAGTGTGCCCCGCTGATCAGCTTCTCGCCCGACAACGAATTCAAACAGGCCTCCTGCGGCCGCTACCTGAAGGATCTGCTGGAGGTGAAGATCGACTCGCCGGACCCGGAGCACACCGCAGGCGAGATCCTCGTACGGGGCGAGCACGTCATGAAGGGCTACTACAAGAACGACAAGGCCACCGAAAAGGTCCTCGATCCCGACGGATGGCTCCATACCGGGGACATGGGGACCATGGACCCCGACGGCACGCTCTATATCCGCGGCCGCTCGAAGACCATGATCCTCTCGGGCAACGGACAGAACATCTACCCCGAGGAGATCGAGGACAAGCTCAACAACATGTATCTGGTCCTCGAATCGCTCGTTCTCGACGCCGGGAACGGACGGCTCAAGGCGCTGGTTGTCCCCGACTATGAGCTGGCCGACTCCGAAGGGGTCGACAAGGCGGATCTTCCGCAGGTCATGCAAAAGAACCTTCAGGAACTGAATGCCCAGCTGGCCGCCTACGAACGGGTCTCGGACATCGTGATCTACCCCACGGAGTTCGAAAAGACCCCGAAACGCAGCATCAAGCGTTATCTCTACGAGCCCTCGCTGCTCAACAAGTAACAGGCAAGAACCCATTCCGCGGGCAGCTCCCGCCACCAAAAGCCCGGTTTGCAGAAACCGGGCTTTTTTCCCATCTTTGTCCCATGAAAATCTCCCGCAAACAAGCCATAGGCGAAAACCTGCTCTATCTGATGGTCTGGGCGGCCATCATCCTGGTTCCCGTGCTCAATTCGCAGATGATGTCCGAAATGCACATCAACCTGGAAAACGTCCTCATCGCCTGGCGGCAGATCGCGCCCTATCTGATCATCTTCGTCATCCACAACACGGTCCTGGCTCCCCGCTACATGCTCCGCCGCAAATACTGGAAGTATCTGCTGAGCGACCTGGCGCTGATCATCGGGGTATTCTGGCTGGTACAGATCTACGAGGAGCACCTGGTCGACAACCTCGTCAGCCAGACCGACCCCGAGTTTTCGGAAGCCTACCGCCAGGCCTCGTTCTCGAATCTGGAGATGTACTGGAACGTCGTGCTCGGATTCTTCATGACCGGCGCCAACACGGGGATCAAGCTCATCTACCAGTCGATGCGCGACGAGCAGCAGATGGAGGCCCTCAAGCGGCAGAATCTCCAGGCCGAAATGGACTACCTGAAGTACCAGATCAATCCGCACTTCTTCATGAATACGCTCAACAACATCCACGCACTGATCGACATCGACGCGGAGTCGGCCAAAAGTGCCGTGATCGAGCTTTCGAAGATGATGCGCTATGTCCTCTACGATTCGGGGCATGAACTCATCTCGCTGAACCGCGACATCCAGTTCCTGCAGAACTACATCGAGCTGATGCGCATCCGCTACACCGACGATGTGGACATCCGGCTGGACTACCCCCGGAATCTGCCCGAACAGGTCTCGATCCCGCCCCTGCTGCTGATCGTCTTTGTCGAAAACGCCTTCAAGCACGGCATCAGCTACAACCACCCCTCCTTCATCCACATACGCGTCGAATACGCCGAGGAAAAGGTGCACGCCACTATCGAAAACAGCAGACATTCGGCCCCCGAAAAACGGCACGACGCAGGAATCGGTCTCGAAAATGTCCGGAAACGCCTCTCGCTGATCTACGGCGAGAAGGGTTATTCGCTCGAAATCCGCGAGGCGGAAACCACCTACACCGTACAACTTGAAATCCCTACGCTCCATGCTTAGATGTATCGCCATCGATGATGAACCGCTGGCCCTGCGCCAGATCTCGGGCTATATTGCGAAGATCCCCTGTCTGGAACTCGTGGCCCGATTCAACAACGCCCTGGAGGCCCAGCAACGGCTTGCGTCCGAGGAGGTGGACCTGATCTTCGTGGACATCAACATGCCCGACCTGAACGGAGTTGACTTTGTCCGCGGGCTGCTCAACCGGCCCATGATCATCTTCACGACGGCCTATTCGGAGTACGCCATCGAAGGGTTCCGGCTCGACGCCGTGGATTACCTGCTCAAGCCCTTCAGTTTTGCGGAATTCAGCCGGGCGGTTGCCAAGGCCAATTCGCTCTACGAACTGCGACAGAACCGACGTCCGGCCCAGGAGCCCGATTCCGAGGTCGTGCCCCGGGATCAGGAGTACCTTTCGGTGAAGGCCGACTACAAGGTCTCGCTCGTGAAGATCAGCGACATCGTCTACATCGAGAGCGAAGGGGAGTACGTCCGCATGCACCTGGCGGACGGAACGGCCCTCACCACCCTCTTCCGGCTCAAGAACATGGAGACGGCCCTGCCCGCCGATTCATTCATGCGCGTACACCGCTCCTACATCGTCAACCTGCGGGCCATCCGCTCCTA
>CALUIG010000090.1 GCA_944320625.1 uncultured Alistipes sp. | reverse complement strand
ATGCCTCTCACGCATGACATAGGGGTTCGAATCCCCTATCCACTACCAGAAAGCGATCGGTGACGGTCGCTTTTTTTTATGTAACTTTCCCCTCCCTCCCATAAATGTCCTGCCGCCCGGATGCCTTGCCGCCCGGATGTCCTGCCGCCCGGATGTCCTGCCGCCCGGATGTCCTGCCCGTCCAAATGCCTTGCCTGCCCGGATGTCCTGCCTGCCCGGATGTCCTGCCCGCCCGGATGTCTTGTCCTCCCAAATGTCCCGCCCGCCACAAATGTTCACTCTGCCTTTTTGTGTATATGGGTGAGAGGCCTTTATGTATGGTGATGGAGGAGAGGGAGGGGTGTGGTGAGAAGGCGGATGGTATGAGAGGATCGGCCCATAACCGGGGCGTCGTTGAGAGTGAGCGGGGAGCGGGGACTGGACGTGGGAGTGGGAGTGGGGACCGGAGGCCGGGAGCAGGGACCGGGTGCAGCGAGATGGTCGGATTAAATGCGACGGCCGCCTTTTGAGGGCGGCCGTCGCGGCATCGGTTAGTTTTAAGTGTTAAAGGTTGGTGGGAGGTTTATTTTTCGAGTTTCGATTTGAACTTGTCCAACTGGCGTTTCAGGGCATCGATGGCCTCATCTACCGACTCCTCGAAGCTTTTTGCCTGGTGGCAGGCTACGAGGTCTTCACCGGGCATGTGGAGGGTAATGGTTGCTATCTTGTTTCCTTTTTCGTGGTCCTTATCGAGTTTGAGAATGACCTCGGCTCCTGTCGAGCGCTCCGCAAAGCGGTCCAACTTCGCCATTTTGGCATTCACGAATTCGATCAGCCGTTTGTCGGCATCGAATTTCACGGATTGAATCTGTACGTTCATAGCCTTACAGTTTATAGAGTTATCACTTGCCACCCTTTTCGCGGGGATGGGCCTTTGCATAGATTTCCCGGAGCCGTGCGATGCTGTTATGCGTATAGACCTGTGTGGCCTGTAGGGAGGCATGTCCCAGGAGTTCCTGGATTTCGCGCATGTCGGCGCCTCCGTTCAGCAGGTGTGTCGCAAAGGTGTGGCGGAGTACGTGGGGGCTTTTCTTTCCCTGGACGCCGCCCCGGTCGAGTTCCTCCTTCACGATGCGATACACGGTCGTTCGGGAAATTCGTTTTCCTTTATGAGTTAAAAATAGCGCTTTTTCCGCGGATTTGCAAATATTTTGCCGCTCAATTAAACTCAGATAGGCCAAAATCTTCTCCCGGACGCATTCCAGAATCGGGACCATCCGTTCTTTGTCCCCCTTTCCCCGGATGCGCAGCGAGGTCAGATTTTCCGCGAAGTCGTCGCGGTTGATCCCGACCAGTTCGGCGAGACGCAGCCCGCAGGTGTAGAAGAGCAGGATGATGAGCGAATTGCGTTCGCAGCGGAGATCGTCGGTATCGTATTCGCATTCGCGGACGATCCGGCTCATGCGGCTTTCGGGGACGAAGGCCGGGAGTCTCCGCGAGGTGCGGAGCGATGTGACGGGCTGTGCAATGTTCCGCGGGATGATGCCCCGGCTGTGGAGCCAGCGGAAGAAGGACCTCAGCGACGATACTTCGCGGTTCATCGAGGCGGCTCCGAGGTGTCCCTGCTCGGTGCGGTGGAGAATCCATTCGCGGATGTCGTCAGTGGTGATCCTGCAGAGGCTTTCGGGCACGGCGTCGACTTTGAGCCAGGCGAGGAACTGCTCTACGTCGTGGAGGTAGTTCCTCACCGTAAGGGGAGAATAGCGGCGTTCGGCCTCGAGGTATCGGACAAATTCGGCAAGCATCGGAACAAAGATACGAAAAGAGAGGGCAAAAAGCGCGGTTCCCGGGATATTTTCGGAATCCGGGACCCGGGCTTCTGCCGGAAGCCCGAAAAAAGCCTTACCTTTGCGTAAAAACCGAGAGACTATGAAACAGCGATGGAAACCCGGGACGGTGCTTTATCCGTTGCCGGCGGTATTGGTGAGTTGCGGGGCGACGCCCGAAGAGTATAACATGCTGACCGTGGCGTGGACCGGTACGGTTTGTACGGATCCGCCGATGTGCTCCATTTCGGTGCGCCCCGAGCGCCACTCCTACGGGATTCTCCGCCGCACGGGAGAGTTTGTCATCAACCTGACGACGCGTTCATTGGCCCGGGCTACGGACTGGTGCGGCGTGCGTTCGGGACGCGATTTCGACAAGTTCCGCGAGATGGGACTGACCCCCGTGGCATCGGAGCGGGTCGCGGCACCGCTCATTGCCGAGTCGCCCGTGAACATCGAATGCCGGGTTCGTCAGGTGCTGCCGCTCGGGAGCCACGATCTGTTCCTTGCCGAGGTGGTCGGCGTGCAGGTTGACGAGGCGCTGATCGATCCGGCGACGGGCCGTTTCTGCCTGGAGCGGGCCGATCCGATCGTCTACTCCCACGGGGAGTATTTTGCTTTGGGCGAGGCGTTGGGACACTTCGGCTGGTCGGTCCGCAAGAAGCGCAAACCCTCCGGGAAACGCTGATTCATCCCCTTGGCGGCCCGCTCTCCCGGGCACGGATCAGAGAATATGCCTCCAGCCGTCGACCGGCTGCTCGGTGCGGGGCATAAGGAATACCGTGAAGCGGCAGGTCGTCTGCAACGGCAGTTCGGCCTCGAATCCGAACGCGTAAACCCCCTCGTTGGGAGAGTCGTAGCTGTTCGTCGGGATGGCGGGGGTGTGGTGGTAGCGTACCTTGACGGGCGCCTCCACCCGGACATACAGTTTCGCCTTTCCCTTTTTCAGCAGGAAGCGGTTATCTCCCAGTTCGATACATTCGTCGGCCTGGGTCATCATGTTCCACCTCATTTTCGTGAACCGGTCTCGGGTCGTGATCCGGTCCTCCACGACAACCCGTGTGCTGTCCGCCAGAGCCACGGCCCGGACCGATTGCTGGATCCAGGGCGGACAGACAGCCGTCAGATCCGAAACGGCATACGTCCGGTCCGGTTCGGAGACGTACTCATCCAGGCGGCACTGCCCTTCGACACGCTGTTTGCGGTCGTTGAACGTGAGTGTATTGTGCGCGAAGTTGTTCAACCGGTAGACATCCCATCGCTGGCTGTTCTGCGACTTGTTCCAGAGATCCACACCGGCCTTCTCCACCGCGTCATAGGGTTCCATGCCCAGTTCGAGGGCCCATTTTACGCGGTCGGCCTCGATGTAGAACGAACCGACATCCATGTGCCCGTGGTTGGTCGACGGAGATCCGGCCTTGAATCCCAGGAAGAGGGCGTCGGGGTCGCTCCAGGAGGTGCGCATGGTGCAGACCGGGGTGCTGCCCTGTCCGTGCCAGCACCGGGTTTCGGGTTCCGGAACCCGGCTCAGGGGAGCCCCGTTTGCCGCGCCCCAAAGCATGGCCAGCGGCAGCAGCCGATGGTGTGTGACGGAGGCCGGATCACCGGTTTCGAGCGCCTGTCTCTGGGCCCAGAGCAGTGCGGGGTTTCCGGTTGCCTTGTGGAACCAGAAGACCGTCGGCATGAATCCGAGCCGCGTATCGGAGTCGGCGTAGCAGAAGACGTTTCCGGCAGGTGTGATCATGTGCTGCGAGTAGAGTCCGGTCTCCAGGAATCCGGGGGTCCGGGTGAGCCCGAAGTCGGATCCGAAGAGCTGTTCCAGCGCCTCCAGAAGCAGTACGTTGAATGCGGTCCCGTACTCCCAGTATCCGACACCTTCGGGATAGGCTCCGTCAGGGGCATACTCCTTCATGGGAAGCGTGACGGTGGCGATGGCCCGGTTTATGATCCCGGCCGCCGTTGCGGGGCTCTGCTCGAAGATGGCCAGGGCCCCGAAAGTCAGTCCGGCATTGCAGACCTGGTTCCAGTTGTTGCTCTGTCGGTAGAACCAGCTGTATTGCTCCTCGCGGGCGGGTTCCAGCCCCTTTTTGAGGATTGCTTCGGCGATGGTTGTCCGGGCAGTTTCGGACAGTGTGTCGAAGAGCCAGTCGTATCCGATGGCCAGGGCGAGGGTCATCTCTGCGACATCCAGGAAGTGACTGGGGTTCCAGTCCGGGAAGGCTGCGGCCGCGAGCATCTCGGCTTCAGCCCGTTCGGCATATTTCACCTGCCCGGTCGTACGGTAGGAGTAGGCGAGGAAAAAAACTCTCCTCAGCACCTCCCGGGAGGTTGCCAGCAGCCGTCTGCCCTCGACGTGATAGGTCTTGACCGGACGTACGAGCATCCGTTCCGATTCGTCGATGAGGGATCGGTGTATCCGGGTCCAGAGCGTGTCCCGGTCGACGGTTTCGAGGATGCGTTTCTCGGTGTGTGGGGTGAGCAGCAGCCTCGGATGGGCCGGGAGGATACTTTCCGGGGAGACGTATTCCTGGGCTGAGGGCCGCAGAAGGCTGAATGTGGCCAGCAGAAGCGTCAGCAGCAATCTTTTTTTCATGATCGGGACCGTTGGGGTTTCTCTCTTGGATGATAAAAGTACGGTTTATTCTCTTTTTTTCCAAAAGATCGGCTTGTCGGAAGGGCTCCGGATATGTCCCTTGTGTTGTGAGGGGGACCTGCGCCTTTTCGGAGAGTAGGCTGTTGGAGAGTCCGGGAAGGGTTTCTTCGTTGCATTTCCGTTGCCCGGGGAGTTGCCCCTCCCTCCTCCCTCCCTCTCTCCTTGATCTCCCCCCCCCCCCTCCGGCAAAAGCAAAACCCCGTCTGAGTCTCCTCAAACGGGGTTTTCAGTGCCCAGGACAGAGATCAATTCGTGCAAACGGATGCAAATGGTTGAATTCATATTGTTTTATAACTATTTGTAATATAGTGTTTTAGTATTCATGTGAATGCTTGTCTTTCCTGTTTTAGGTATTTTTCATAAATGTGGATCCGGAAACGCTATGGACTGTATCGCAGACTGTCGAGCCGCTGTTTTGTCCTGGATGTTCATACCGTCATGTCGATAACGCTCGATGATTTCGGAGCGTTTCTGATAAAAGAACCCGGGATTTTCGACGAGCATCCGGAGTTGTACGACGAGGTACCGTATACACGGCCGAGAGTGAGGAAGAATCTACCGATGAAGCATGCTCCGTACCTTAATGCTGCGGGAGAACTGGTGATTCCGGGACGACCGAAGGAGCGCGGTATGAACTACGTTTCGGATATGTTGATTCGGCTGCGGTCTTTCTATGTCTGGTTGAATGACAGCGGATTCACCACCAACGATCCGTTCAAGCAGTATAAGATCGCGGAGATTGTTTACGGCACCCCGGTCTATATTACAATCGAGGAGCGAAAACAGTTGGCCGAAGCGGACATGGGGGATGACAAGTAGCTGGAGACGCAGCGCGATATTTTTGTTTTTCAGTGCATGATCGGCTGCCGGGTGAGCGACCTTTACAAGATGACCTATGCCAATATTATCGGGGATTGCATCGAATACGCTCCCCGTAAAACCCGCGACGACCGGGTGGTGACGGTCTCGGTGCCGTTGATCGATGCAGCGAAGGCGTTGATCCGTAAATATTTGGATGAAAACCGTGGAACTTTGTTTCCGTTTATCTCGGAGCAGAAATACAATGTTTATATCAAGGCGGCATTTCGCAAGGCGGGCCTTACGCGCAAGGTAGCGACGATTGACCAGCGGACGCGGCAAAATATCCAGGTTCCGATCTGCGACCTCGCTTCGTCGCACATGGCACGCCGGACATTCATCGGGAATGTCTATAAAAGTGTGAAGGATCCGGCGATCGTGGGGGCGATGTCGGGGCATAAGGACGGCAGTAGAGCTTTTGCCCGTTATCGCGATATCGATATGGATATCAAACGCGAGGCTGTAAGCGCGTTGGAATAAATCGTATATTTGTAAAAGAACAGAATCAAGGCAGCGATGAATTCCGATCAATATTTCCATCGAGGGCTTCGTTTGATTGTGACGAGTGTCCTTGTTTTTTCACTCATCGTGTTGTTCTGCGTCATGGTTTCGCGGGGCTTCCCGTTCTGGCTGGTGCTTGTGTTGCTTGTCCCCGCAGGACTTTGCGTGGCAACGATTCCGACGTCGGTACCGCAGGTCTGGCTCCGGGGCGATCGGATCGGTTACGGGGATTTGTGCCACTATGGATGGAATGTGTGGAATGCCTTCAAGGGTGCCCGCAACCAGTTTTATGGCCAGAGCGAATTGTCCGAGTGGTTGAAGTCGGGATTCGAATTGTTGGGCAAGTACAATACGAAGACTTTGCGGGCCAAACTTCGGACGACGGATGGCGGTTACGGCATCCGCTTGGTGGATAACCTGAAGGAGTATATCCAACAATGGGAGCGGAAATTTTCTGCCGATATTCCCGGCACCGATGAGGTGCCGGGAATTTTTGTTTGGATTTTATGCGATTGCAACCGCATGTATAATAGTCATTTCTGAAATTGTTTCCCGGTGCAACGGCGGTGATTTGATTGCAAAAACAGGTGTAGGGGAAGCACGGCTATATTCGCTGCCGAACCTGCTGTTGGGTTCGATAAAAGATCGAGTTATGGACCTGAAACAATTGTATGAAATGGGTGGTGACGTGCATGTCAGCGTCCGTCTGGAGGATTTCCGGCAATGGCATCGGGAGTTGACTGCCGTCGCCCCGTCGCCCTTGGTCTCGCCAGTCTTGCCGCAAACGGGCGAACTGTACACGCGCAAGCAGACCATTGCCTTATTGGGTGTCGACTCCTCTACGCTTTGGCGGTGGGCAAAGAGCGGCTATCTTGTTCCCGTGGAGGCTGTGAGTTGCGGTCCGAACGCTTCAAGGGGAGCTCTTCGCCCAAACAGATAACGACCGTCGACCACCAGCCCGACAGGGTGATCGTCTTTGAGGGGTTCATGGACTTCCTCTCCTGCCTCTCGATGAAGCACCCCGCACCGCTCGGAATCGACGCCGCGATGCTGAACTCGGTGGTCAACCTACCGAAGGCGATTCCTTTCCTCGAACGGCATCCGACGATCTATGCTTTTCTGGACAATGACGAGGCGGGACGTCGCGCCCTCGCCGAACTAACCTGTCGGTGTCCTCGCAGCCGGGTGATCGACCACGCGCACCACTATCGTGATTACAAGGATCTCAACGACTTTTGGATCGCCCGCAGACGGCTTCGGGATGATTTGGAAGAGACAAAGGCTGAATCCCGAAAACCTCAATTGCAACCCAAGGGAGGAATGAAGGTTTAAGGGATGCAAGTTTGTGTTTTTGTCAGCCAAAAACCGGCTGCAAGACCCTATCCCGATGGTCTCAACTCAAAAATTCCAATCCATAAACACACCGAAAAAAGGGGGCCGTCCGCCTTTGGGCCGTGTCCGAAAACAGGAGTATCGCATTACCCTGCGGTGCAACACCGCCTGCAACATCAAGCTCTGCAATGCAAAGGTGTGCCGCGAGTTGACCAAACGTTTCGGGCTGTATCTGGCTCCAGGCAAGGAGGCTGTTCGGCGGGAGCGGCTGCACGAGTCCGACCGAATCCGGTGCGAGATTTACGATGCGATTCGGCACGAGTTTCCCCGTTGTCGCAACTGGAACGAATTGCAAGACCGGTTAAAGCGGCACGGCATCGAGACGATCTTCAAGCGGAAAGGGGCGCAGGGCGTTATTGAAGGAGTAAAGTTTGCCCGTAATGGCTTTGTGTTTTCCGGTTCGAAGGTCGACCGGGTCTTCAGTTTCTCAAAGCTGGATCGCCACTTCGGGCAGGTGCAGCAGCGGCATACGACCCTGATGTCGGGACTCAAAGCGGCAGCCGGGAGCTTCCGGGCTGCTTTTGCAAGTCTGTTCGGAGGCGGGCGCTCCTTCTCTGCTGCGGGAGGCGGAGGAGGAGGCGGAAGCCATGGCGCAGGATCGGTGTCGCTCGGCAGTGCAGGGTCAATTCCGCTGCCGCCGTTCGACTCGCCATTTACCCTTTCGCCCGAGATGATGCAGCGGCGTGAAGGCGAGAGCCCCGAGGAGCATATAGCCCGCATCACGGCACTGATCAACAAGGCGGCCGAGGCGATGGCCGTAGCCCTCGTGGAGCGCAAGCGCCGCATGGAGGCACGCTCCCGCAAAATCGGATAACAACCTAAAACACAAAAGACAATGAAAGAGAACACCCTGGAGCTATCCTTCGAGATGTACGAAGAGTTGAAGGAGACCCTTATCAAGACGCTTCGCACGGAGTTGGCCGAGGCCCGATCACAACCGGCAGCAACTATTGATACGGACGCAATCAAGTAGCTGCTTCAAACAATC
>CALUIG010000089.1 GCA_944320625.1 uncultured Alistipes sp. | reverse complement strand
AAAAACAGCGGAGAAGAGAAGCCTTGAAGAATTCAGATGTAAGTGACGCAACTCACACTTCTCTCACTCCGCCGAATCAGTTTCCGATCGGGAAGGTCCGACAAAACGGGATCGGAATCCTCCCGCGATCTGTTTTTCGGGACAAAGATAATAAAAAAATCAATTCAACGATCTTAAAGTAGTTAAAAATTAAGGGAAGAATCCGGTAATTTGTTACATGGATAATTCCCGATGTGATTATAACCTGTTGCAAGCCATCGCCCGAAGATTGAGACAACTTCGGGAAGCGAAGGGTTTATCACAACGGATTGTCTATATCGACACTGATTTCAATATCGGGAAAATAGAAGTTGGAAAAACAAACATCACCGTCAGCACCCTCTCCCGATTGTGCAATTACTACGGGATTTCACTGAAAGAGTTTTTCGATTCGCTCGAACTCCCGGAATAAGGCGGCCGGACCTGAAAAACAACAGATAGCGAAAAACCCGCTCCGAATCTCGGAACGGGTTTTTCGTAATCCGGTCACCGCAAGGGGCGACAGCCGACGGGCATTTCCAATTCACTGAAAATCCGGCCCGGGTTTTTCATCATCCAATCACGGCAAGAGCCGACCGTCCACTGCCGACGGGCACTTCCAACTCACTGAAAATCCGGTCCGGCCCCCCGCCGTATCACGATTTCCCGGGTGTGGGCTGATCCGCAGGAGAACGGGACTCCTTTTCTTTCGAGGTATTCCTGTTATACAGAAAACGCTTGATCTTCTGTGTCGGGGTCTTCACGAACTCCTCCTTCTCCTCGACCACCTCCGAAATTCGCGAAAAACGGTTCACCTTCGCATTCACGAAGTCCATGATCTCCTTCTTCAACTGCTCGGTCTTTGCCTCCCAGGCCTCCTTCTTCGTGGCCCACTCCTCACGCCAGTCATCGATCATCGCCTCGATCTCGTCGCTGTTGAAGTGCACGAGCGCCACCAGACGCCCCTCCTGCTCCGTCACAATCGAATCCGCAATGCAGACATGAGAATTCAGAACACTCTCGATGTCCTCCGGATAGATGTTCTCCCCGCCGGGACCCACGATCATGTTCTTCAACCGTCCCTTGATGTAGAGCCAGCCGTCCTTGTCGAACTCCCCGAGATCGCCCGTACGGAACCAGCCGTCCGACGTGAAGGCCTCGGCCGTCGCTTCGGGATTCTTGTAGTAACCCAGCATCACGCTCGGCGTCAGGGCCACGATCTCACCCTGGCGCGTATGGGGATTCACGTTTTCGAGCCGCAACTGCACACCCGGAGCCTGCGGGCCAGTCGAGCCGAGCCGCACCTGAGAGGGGGCCGCTCCGGCCAGCAGCGGAGCCGTCTCCGTCAATCCATAACCGATTGCATAGGGGACTTTCGCCTCAAGCAGGAAGCGTTCGGCACCGCCGTCGAGTTTCGAACCGCCGATGCCCAGGAAGCGCAACCGGTGGCCGAAGAGTTTCATGAGTTTCTTGCCCGCTACGCGGTGCAGGTAACGGCGCAGGAACCCGATGCGGTAGAGCGTCCGCCAGAATCCGTTCGAATGGAACTTCGCCAGCACCTGATGGCGGTAGATCTTCTCGATGACCAGCGGTACGATAAGCATCACCGTGGGCCGCACGCTCCGCAGGGCCGGCATCAGGGCCGACGCCGTGGGCGGACGGTCCAGGTAAACGACCCGGGCTCCCATCGAGAAGGGATAGATCATGCCGATCGAACACTCGTAGGTGTGCGACAGCGGCAGCACCGAAAGGAACGTATCCTCCCCGTCGACGGGGAAGATCGCCGAAGAGATCTCGACCTGCTTGCACAGCGCCTTGTGGGTCAGCATCACCCCCTTGGGTTTGGAGGTCGTGCCCGAGGTGTAGATGATCACGGCCAGGTCGTCGGGCTTCGGAATCCCCGTAGCGCCCTGTTCACGGACGTGCTGGGCTATGACTCCCAGGTTTTTCGTACGGACCACGACGTTCAGACGGTCGATGGTCGAGCGCGAGAGTTTCGTGAAAAGACGGTCCGAGACAAGCAGGGCCTTGGCCTCCGAATGTTCGATGATCATATCGAGCTCCTCGCCCGAAAAGTCCGGGAGAATAGGCACGGCGACCATGCCGGCCGAAGTGATGGCAAAATAACAGATGCCCCAGTTGGGCATGTTGCTGCTCAGCAGAGCCACCTTGTCCCCGGGACGGAGCCCCGAGGTGGTCAGGATCTCCTGCACCCGGGCCATACGACGTCCCGCCTCGGCATAGGTCACATCCTCGCCGTCGAACATCGAATAGGCGACCCGGGATGCGAACTTTTCCACGCTGTTGCGGACCAGTTCGCAAAGGGTATTGATTGTCATGTCGTGTGTTCTTGTTATCCGTTAAAACATCGCGATTACGAGGCGAAATTACGAATTTCCGGCCAAAAAACACTATTTTTGACGTAAATTATCAACATGCTCGACCAATCCTACATCAAAAAGCTCGCCGACGAGGCCGGATTTGATCTCTGCGGCCTCACCCCCTGCCGGCATCTAACTGACGGAGAGACCCGATTCCGGAGCTGGCTGGCCGAAGGATACCAGTCGTCACTCGGATACCTCGAACGCAATACGGAGAAACGGTTCGATCCGCGGCTGCTGGTCGAGGGAGCCCGTACGGTGGTGGTCTGCGCCGTGGGCTACAAGAACCGCATGAGCGACGGATACCCCGCCGGCCATCGGACCAAGGTGGCCTCGTACGCCTGTGCCGAAGATTACCACGCGCTCATACGGGGAATGCTCCAGAAGCTCCTCGACGGCCTGCGGGCCGCATATCCCGACGTGCGCGGCCGCGCCTTCGTCGACACGGCACCCCTGGCCGAAAAGCTGCTGGCCGTAGAGGCCGGACTGGGATGGATCGGGCGGCAATCGCTGCTCGTCACGCCCCGATTCGGGAGTTTCATCGTGCTGGGAGAGCTGCTCCTTACCGAGGAGGCCGACCGCTACGACGAACCCTTCAGCGGATCCCGCTGCGGCACGTGCCGGGCCTGCGTGGAGAGTTGCCCCACGGGCGCCGTCATGCCCGGACACGGCATCGACACCGCCCGCTGCATCTCCTGCCACACCATCGAGCGCAAGTCCGATACCGGGATCGATCTCGACGGATGGATCTTCGGCTGCGACGCCTGCCAGAGCTGCTGCCCCTGGAACCGCCGCGCCCCGCAGCACCGGAACCGGGCCTTCGATCCGGTATTCGATCCGCTGACGATGGATGCCGCGGCGTGGCAGGACCTCGATGAGGAACAATTCGCCGCACGCTGCGGACGCACACCCCTTATACGGAGCGGTCTGGAGCGCATCCGAAGCCATATCGGAGCACCCCAGACCGATTTCGAGACGCGGGAGAAGCTCGCAGAGCGCTGAAAAACGCTGAAGATTCACCCCCGTCCCGACCGAAAGACAATCAATCCTGCTGGCAGCGGATCGGAAGCCCGAAGCCGCGCGGATCGGAATAACACTCGTAAACGGTGACCGACGTCAGGCCGAAAGTCCAGGCCCCGAACGAATCGGACGGCGCAGGCGAACTGGTCCAGTAATAGCCCGACGGCGAGAAGAAAAAGGCCCCGTATTCGTCGTATCGATAACCGACCCCCGGATAGTAGGTCGTCGAAGAGCCGTTGTAGATGAAATTCCAGCCCTGAATGAACGTCCCCGACACCTCCGTGGTACCACTCGAAACCGAAGCCGTAGTCCCCGTCGTGGTGAAAGCGCTGAACACGTAGGGATGCGGGACCTTCCATCCCGGCGGACAGGGATCGAAAAGGGTCTTCGTGGTCTCTTGACCGACGGTCGTACCGTTCGGATTCCCCCACAACGAATTGTTGCGATAATCGGCCGTCGTACCCTGGCCCCCACCCCAGTACCAGTCGTAGGAGGAGCCGGAAACCGTGGCGATGAACGTATCGGGATGTGCTGTGGCATACCACGTATTGCCCGTATAACCGACATACTGTCCCGGAGATCCCGTTGTCTGCACGGCCGTCCACTCCGAAAGGTAATTGTAGGGGTTGCTGTCGGCATCGTAGACCACGTCCCCCCACGGGAAGGGATCCTTGCGGCCCCACTGGTAGAGAGGCGCCCGGAACGACCGCGCATAGGGCCCGTCCTCCTTGTAGACGGCCCCCAGGTTGCGGTCCATCATCTGTGCCGACCCCGCCCCGTAGGCCGTCTCATAGGTCGAATACATCGTATAGGTCTCGGCCGCAGCCTGCAACTCCTCGTTCGTCTGGTCCGTAATCCAGATATGCCAGCTCCAGAGCGCCTCGGTCGATGACGAATCGGCATAAAGTCCGATGACCGCATTTCCGCCCAACTGCGTGGGCCGCTCGGTCAGCGCAAAGGTGATCTGTCCGTCGGCGTAGGTGATGCTCCCCGGCTCGATCAGCCACGGCTGGCTCTGCCACAACAGCTTCGCATAGCCGCCACCCGAAATGTCGGCCGACAGCGTACGCCCCTCGAAAAGTTGCACGGCCGACTGAAGATCGTCCGTAATAACACCGTTCCCGGCCACCGTGGCGTTGAACGAATAGCTCTGCGACGGCGTCGAAACCACGTAGCAGTTCGCGGTCTCGGACGACGACGAAAGATCGACGGTCGGACCCGTGGCCGTCCCCGTGGAGATCTCCTGCGTAATGACGGGCATCTGGGCCGCCGAGATTACGATTCCCGGCAACGACCAGGTCGACGTATAGCCATCGGTCGTGCTCACCACGACATAGACCACACCGCTGCCCTGCGAGTAATCCGCCGGATTGACCGTCAGGTAGGCCGTCACGGGTTCCGTGCCGAGGGTCGGCGGCGACGAGAAGGTCACACCGCAATAGTTGATCTGGGCCGCCCCGTCGGTATAGGTTGCCGTCGTATTGGTCGACGCGGTAAGATCGAACGAAAAACCGCCCGTCATATTGGCTGTACCGGAAATCGTACCCGTCGAAGAGACGGTCGCGGCATCCGTTCCGAAAAGCATCACCGATTCGACGCTCTTTCCGGCCATGCTCCCCGACCCCGTGAGGTCGAGTTCGATCACCGCAAAGGCGTGGCTGAAGGTCAGCGGTCCGAAGTCACCCGTCGCACTCGTCACGGCCCCGGAGACCAGGAAGTCGTAATCGCCCAGGTGGGAGGAGTCCCCCGCCGCAGATTGCGTCTGTTGGGTGGCAAGGGTGAAGGTGACACTCGTGGCGTCGGAAGAGCCCTCCGACGAGTAGGGATAATAGGCATACAACGTATAGGAGGAGGCGCCTTCGGTGAGGGTAATCTCCCCGCTGAACGTTCCGCTGGCGGCGGATTCCGTACCCTCGAAGGTCAGCGGGGCGTTGATCGTCGTGAAGGTATCACCGCTCTCGACATAAACGCCGATCTGGTCGCCGGGGCTCCACAGCATGTTATAACCGTCCGACGCCAGTTCGGTACGGGTTTCCGAGGCGGAGGCCTCGATCCGGATGTTGCGCGTCACCATTCGCTGCGGGGTCGATTCGTCGGTCCGGTCGGCGGTGCAGGCGCACAACAGCCCGCCCGCCGCCATGGCAGCAAGCACTCCGCATTTCATCCCCAATCCTCCCGATCGAAACTCTCGATCTCTCCGTCCACGTCCGAAACGGCAAATCCGCGTTCGAGGCAGATCTCCGTCACCTCGACTTCGGGACGTATGTACGTTTGTTTTTCCATGATTTCGGTTGCATTCAGATAACCGATGTCGCACACGCACATATCATACCAAAGCATCGTTCCGGCCGTTTCGGCGGGCACAAAAAAACAGCCCCGGCAAGTTGTGCCGAGGCTGTTTCTCCCGGGTCGATCGGGACCGATTATTTCTGCAATTCGGCAAGGGCCGTCTTGGCATTCTCGGCAGCCGGACCTGCGGTCACCTTCTGGAATGCGGAGATAGCCTGAGCCTTCATCTCCTTGGCGTTATAGGCGGCACCCAGCAGGTAGTACATGAGGCTCTTGTCCTCCTCCTCGGTCTGAGCCTCGGCGGCAGCCTGGCCCAGTTCGATTACCTTGGCATAGTCCTTCTTGCCGGAGTAAGCCTGGAGGCGTACATTCTGGAAGAGCGCGCTTGCCGGATTCTTCGCCAACTGGGCATCGGCCATCGTGATGATGCCGTCGAAATCACCGGCGCCCTGCATCTCGGCCACCTTGTTGTTCGTATAGAGGGCCATCATCTCCTTGGCCTTGGCTACGTCCTCGGCATATTTCGGGTGCGTCTTGGCGGCAATGGCCTCGTAGATGTCCATACCCTTCTCGTACTCACCCATCTCGCAGTAGCTCATCGCCAGGTTCAGCGCCATGCCCGTGTTGTCGGGATCGGCCTTGTAACCCTTCTCGAAGATTCCCGCAGCGGTCTTGTAGTCCTTGTTGTTGAAGGCATCACCGCCCTGGATCTGGTAGATCTTGGCCACCCAGCCGTTCGACTTCGACATCTGCGTCATATCGCCGTAAAGCTCAGCCAGTTCTGCCGACTTCTCGAAATTCTTCAGGGCTTCGTCGTAATTCTGGTTCTTGATGGCCGCACCGCCCAGATAGTAGTAGCATTTGGGAAGCGTAGCCTTGGCGGTAGCCACCTGCGAAGCCACCTCCTCGTTGTCGATACCCAGGTCGATCACCTGCTCGAACTTGGCTGCGGCACCGGCGAAATCCTTGGCGTTGAACGCCGAACCGGCTTCATTGAAGATTGTCGTGACATCCTGAGCCGAAAGCGTGAGAGCCGTCATCAACGCTACGGCCGAAACAAAGATCTTTTTCATGCTTTTCCTATTCTTTTTTGTTGAGTTTTTGCGATCGTGCACCCCTCGCGGGATACGTTGGGGACAAAAATACGAAAAAAAATCCACTTTTGCCAAATCTAATTCCGCAAACCCGCGAAAAATGCCGTCATCAACGATTCGCATTCCGCAGCCAGTATGCCGCGCGTCACCGTGGTTTTGGGATGGAAGACCGTCTCGCTGTAACGTCGATAGCCCTTCTTGGGGTCGTCGGCGCCCCACACCACGCGGCTCACCTGCGCCCAGCCGATCGCCCCGGCGCACATGATGCACGGTTCGACGGTGACATACAACGTACATTTTTGCAGGTACTTGCCTCCGAGTGTCGAGGCGGCGGCCGTCAGGGCCTGCATCTCGGCGTGGGCCGTGGGATCGGCGAGGGTCTCCACGAGGTTGTGACCGCGGCCGATCACCGCACCGTCGGCCACGACCACCGCACCGATGGGTACCTCCTGTTGATCCAACGCTTTTCGGGCCTCGTTTAGTGCGAGGCGCATGAATTTTTCATCGATTTGCTGCTGTTCCATCCCGATTTTTCGGCAAAAAACGCGATTTTTTCCCGGATTTCCAAATCCGGAGCCGGCGCGGAGGTCCGCCCACCCACCCCCGGTCCCGAATTTTTCATCGGCTCCCGCGTCTTATTCCGGGAAATTACGGAAAAAGTTATTAACTTTGCGGGTTACTAAGGACAAACAAACCTACACACCATGTACAGAACACATACTTGCGGGTGCCTGCGCGCCTGCAACGTCCACGAAACGGTCACCCTGGCCGGATGGGTCCAGAAAGTCCGCAACCTCGGGGCCATGACCTTCATCGACCTGCGCGACCGCTACGGCCTGACGCAGATCGTCGTCGAGGAGCACTCCCCGGCCGAAGCCCGCGAAACCGCCGCCCGCCTCGGCCGCGAATGGGTCATCCAGGTCGAGGGAGAGGTCGTCGAACGCCAGTCGAAAAATCCCAAGATGCCCACGGGCGACATCGAAGTCTCGGCACGCCGCATCACGGTGCTCCACGAAGCCGAGGTCCCGCCCTTCACCATCGAGGAGGTCTCGGACGGAGGTGACGACCTGCGCATGAAGTACCGCTACCTCGACCTGCGGCGCCCGCCCCTGCAGCGGAACCTGATCCTGCGGCACAAAATGGCCCAGGAGATCCGCCGGTTCCTCTCCGACGAGGGATTCCTGGAGATCGAAACCCCCTATCTGGTCAACTCCACCCCGGAGGGTGCCCGTGACTTCGTGGTGCCGAGCCGCATGTCGCCGAACCAGTTCTACGCCCTGCCGCAGTCGCCCCAGACCCTGAAACAGTTGCTGATGGTCGCCGGCTACGACAAGTATTTCCAGATCGTGCGCTGCTTCCGCGACGAGGACCTGCGCGCCGACCGCCAGCCGGAATTCACCCAGATCGACTGCGAGATGTCGTTCGTCGAGCAGGAGGACGT
>CALUIG010000088.1 GCA_944320625.1 uncultured Alistipes sp. | reverse complement strand
TCAGCCGCAGAAATGTATCGACATTACGGTCACCCCCGTCAACTGGGTTGTTGTCCCGGTCATTCCCGAATTCTAAATCCTACAAACCCGGCAGGGAGGGTTTGAGTCCCTCTCCCTCCCTGCCTTTTTCCTTGAAAAAAGCGCAAAGCTATGAAATTGACCAAGATTGTTTTCTGCCTGGGATTGCTGGTTGCGGGTCTCTGCTCCTGTATCCGGGAGGATCTCGACGATTGCTTCAGCACGAACAAACTGTTGCTCAGCTACAAGGGTGACGGTACGACGGAGCTCTTTTCCGAAAAGATCTGCCGTGTGGAGCTGTTTGTCTTCGATGCAGAGAACCGTTGTGTCAATTCGAGTATCATACCCCAGGATCAGGTCGCAAACCGTACGGCGCAGCTTCCGCCGCTTGCGGCCGGGACTTACCGGATCGTCTGCCTGGGCAATACCCACGATACGAAGATCGGCAATATCGATTCGGGCGATTATGGCCAGATGCTCTTCGGGGCCAATGATTTCTTTGCCGGGAATACGGTCTCCGGCAACGACTCCCTTTATTACGCCACCACGTCCTATACCGTACTTCCGTACACGGGAGCTGAAGAGCAGGTCCAGGTGATCGAATTTTCGAGTTCGCACTATGATCTGATGGTGGAGGTGGCCGGAATCCCCGATCCGGGGAATGGCGGAGGCGGATTGCCTGCGCTTGAGATATGCGGTGTCACACCCTGCACCGACTTTGAAAACAGGGTGTCGGGCGAGCCTGCCGACTATCTGCTCGAAACCGACTACAACTCCGACGGCATGCTGATGACGGCCCAGGCCAACATCATGCGGCACGAGAATCACGAGGAGGTGTATGTGCGGCTCCGTCCGACGACGCGTGCAGAGAGCCTCGCCGAGGTGAATCTGGGCGAGTTCCTTGCCGCCAATCCGATTATCGACTGTACCAGGCAGGAGGTGCTCATCCCGATCCGGATCGAATTCAAGTCGGGGAATGTCACGGTGAGCGTTCCCGAGTGGTATGTCGAGCAGGTGAAACCGGAATTTTAAGTTCGAACAATGGAGATGCGTATGATACGGAAGATACTCTGCATGGCGACCCTGGCCGGATGTTGCACGCTGGGAATGTCCGGGTGTGCCAAGGAGGATGCCGCGACGCCTTCGGGCGAGCGCAACGTGACGCTACAGTTGAATGTGGAGACCCGTGCCGTGGATCAGACCGACGGTACGCCGGCCGCGGAGGAGGCTGCGTTGTATTCGCTCCGGGTCTACGCATTCGTCGACGGCAAGCTGGCCGGACATTCGTTCCAGGAGGGCAATCTGGTGGCACCGGCCCGTTTCCTGATGGATCTGAAGGCGTATTCCGATACCGAGCAGACGGTCGATTTCTACGTCGTGGCCAATGAAGGGTCGATGTCCACGCCCGGAGGCCAGATGCAGTTGACGGAGAATTCGACGGAGGACGATCTGAAGCGCTTCACCTTTACGCGGCTGGTTGCCGGGAAGGGACTTCCGATGTTCTGCCAGGAGCGGGTGACGGTGAACATGGCCGCCCTGGATCCGAATAATCCGCAGCAAGCGCCCGGCCATGAGGGCCATACGCTGATTGCCCAGCATGTATCCTTCGATTTGACGCGTTCGGTGGGCAAGCTCGGGGTCTTCGCGGCGAAGACGGCCGGCGAGACCGGGGTGCTGAGGGTGACGGGTCTGAAACTGCTCAAGAACGGGACGCGCATGGTGAACTACCTGCTGCCGCAGAACGATGCGGTGCTGAAGGCGGTCGGTGCCAAGGAGCAGGACCAGACGCTTGTCCCGTCGACGGCGGAGGTGACCAGCCAGCTGGCGCTGGACATCACCCCGGAGGAGCGGCGCAATCCGGCCAACTATACGCCCGTGCTCGAGGAGCCGTTTTATCCGTTCGAAAACCCCTGGGGCAGTTCGGTGTGGAGCCAAATGGGCGACGCGCTGGGAAACGTCCTGCAGATCGATTTCGAATTCGGCGGAGTGGCGCGTTCGGGACTGGCCTACCTGCCTCCCATCGAACGGAACCACTATTATGCGGTGTGCTGTCTGATGAACAACTCGGGGAAGATCACCGTCGACTATACGGTTGCGGACTGGGATGATGCGCCGGCGTGGGATGACCTGGAGTTCGCCTATCCGAGCTACAGCAATCCGATCCAGCCGTTGCAGGAAAACGAGTCGATGACGCAGCCCAAGGTTTACTTCAATCCGGACGAGGGCTCGACGGAGGGGACCTTTTCCTGCCGGTTCCAGATGACCGCCCCTTCGGGCCAGGAGTGGCAGGCAACGCTGCTCGATGCCTCGCCTGCGGATTTTGAGGTGAAGGTCTACCTCGACGGTGTGGAGGTCTCCACGCCGGTAGCCCTGGCCGACAAATGGTACACCATCCGGGTTCGGGCCCTGAAGGCCGACAACGTGGGCAAGGTGGTTTCGCTGGCCATCTCCTATGTGCCGACCTGGAATCCCGGAGAGAGCGAACTGCTGCTCATCAACGGAACCGCCAGCGACGACATACGATGGCCCTCCAGCGGCAATGCCCCGGAGGTGATCCAGATCACGCAGGTTGATCCTGCCAACTATTGATGCGTTATGAAACGGAGATTGTATCATCTGATCGTTTGTTTGGCGGGAGGCGTGCTTCTTTCCGCCTGCCACACGGAGGAGATTCCCGATGCGGCCTCTGTTGTGGCATGCAACGACATCGTCCTCGACATGTCGCTTCCCGCCAGCCGGGCGGCGGCCGAGGGCCCGGAGGTGGCGATCCAGCATATCGACGTGCTGATCTTCAGCAGCTCGGACGAAAGCCTTGTGTGGCACGAACGGGTGACCGACAGCCCGGATGCCCGGGGCAAGATCACGCTCGCGGCCCGGCGGACGGATTTTGAGCAGGATGGGAATTACTGGGTCTATCTGGTTGCCAACAGCACCCACGGCGCTGAAGAGTTTGCGTCGCTGGCCGATCTGACCGGTCTGAGGTCGATGGTGCAGGAGGACCGGCGGATCCATCTGACGGGTCTGGCCAACGTCCCCTCGGCCCCGAAGAGTTTCCTGATGGACGGAGTGGCTTATCCGGCAGGCTATGCGCAGGAGCCCGTTGCCGCGGCCCCCGTTGTGCTCTACAACGGCCGGCCGGCGGACAATACGGAACTGAAGGCGGTCCTGCGGCGTGCTGCGGCCAAGATCGTGATCCGGATCTCCAGGGGGGATGCCGTGGTGTTCGATGTCAATACGCCGGGAGTGCAGCCCGGTTACTACCTGCGGAACATGCCCTATTCCACCTCGTTGATTTCGGGGGTGGACGCCCCTGCGGAACTGATCACGCCGTCGCTGACCACGACCGACTATTTCGCGCAGACGGAGCAGTCGATCGTCGTGACGGCCTACACCTATGCGCATGAATGGGTGAACGAGAGCACCCTGGAGCAGGAGGTCCGCATGGTGGTGAACATCCCGATGTTCTTCCGGGATCAGTCCTACCCGAACAGTTACTACCAGATTCCGGTATGCCGGGAGAAGACCCTGGCCCGGAATACGTACTACGAGGTTGCGGTCACGGTGAATGCTCCGGGGGCCATGGATCCCATGAAACCGGTGGAGCTGACGAATCTCACCTATTCGGCATGTCCCTGGGAGGAGACGATGATCAATATCGGGGGCGAGGACGGCCGCCCGATCTATCTGACCGTGAATCAGTCGGAGATGGAGATGCGCAGTATCTCCGAAGACAGTACGACCCTGCAGTTTGCCTCGTCGTCGGATGTGAGCACCCGGGTGACCAAGGTCTACTACTACGACAAGTTCGGCCAGAAGCAGGAGACAACCGATCCCTCCGCGATTGCGGAGATGGGGATCCGGGCGACGCCCGATCCGGGGCTGACGGGGAGCATCGGCATTGTTAGTCCGTTGCCGACCAACAACACGATCCGTTATATGGAGTTGGAGGTCTCCAACGAGGATGGGGATGGCGTGACACGTACGGTGACGATTGTGCAGTATCCGTTGGAATATATCACCAATATCCTGGGGTGGTACTCCTACCGCGATGACTTCGAGGGAACTACCTACGAAATGTTGAACTGGCGGAAGAAGGAGGATGTCGAGGGGGTGAGATTCGATGCAAATTCCAGAATCACAAGCCGGAGATGCGCCTGCTCCTGGAGTTACAACAGATGGAATTACTACAATACACCTTCGGGTTTCTTCAAATCGAAGGTTGCGGGCCCGGTCGTCGAGTCTGCTTCCGATTCCAATGCGGGAAAGGCCTATATCTACGTTTATCAATGGACCGAGGATGAGATACGGGTAGGCGGATGGTGGACTTTCTACGAATATGAGTATACGTATTCTCTTTCGGTCGGAGATCAGGTATGGGAAGAGTATGCCAATCCGCGGATGTACCATGTGCGGATCACCTCCTCTTCGGGCGACTATACGGTGGGGCGTCCCCGGATGACTGCGGACGGTATTACCGATCCGGGTATCGACAATGCCGAGTTGGTATCTCCGTCGTTCATGATTGCGTCGCAACTGGGGGCCGTGACAACTACGAACAGCGTCGATGTGGCGGCAAGCCACTGTGAACAGTACGTCGAGGTATACAAGGATGAAACGACGGGAGAAACGGTCCATCTCACGGACTGGCGTCTTCCGACGAAAGCCGAACTGGAGATCATCATGAAATTCCAGTACGTGGAGAATGCAGCAATGGACGAAGTGTTGGGCGGAGAATACTACTGGAGTGCCAGCGGCAGCGTTAGGAACTCGAAAGGCACGGACGGCACTGAGAACAATGCTTACATCCGCTGCATCCGCGATGTCTATTGAAAGGACGGGTGATTTCGTCAGAATTAAATGCGTAAGAATATGATAAAACGGACGATATATGTATTGGTGGCACTCTTTGGAGTCTTGGCCTGGCTGACCTCCTGTCGGCAGGATTCGATTCCATCGCCTCCGACGGAGGCACGGGAGGGGTATGTCACACTCCGTTTCCATGCCGACATTCCGGTCATGTCGGAAGTCGTCACACGTTCGGTGGATCCCGACGGCAACGGTGTACAGAACATGACGCTCTTCTGTTTTGACGCCTATGGACTTTTTATTACTACGGCTACGGCCACGATCGTGGCCGTGGATGAGGAGTCGGGTAGTTTCAGTGCCGAGGTTCCGGAAAATACGCGGACGATTCATTTTCTGGCGAACCAGAATATGACCGAATTTCAGGAGGACGATTTCCGAAACCGTTCGGAATCCGAAGTGATGGCCGTGCTGGAGGGCTCTTCGGGGCGGATGATTTATTGGGCCCGGTTTGCCTGCAATGCTGCCGACGACAGTTCGATCCGTGCCCAACTGGAGGCGGACGGCGGCTCGATCACCCTGATCCGGAATCATGCGCGGATCTCGATTGACAATCCGGTGAACGAGTGGCTCGTGGTGACGGGTTTCGAGGTCTACAACACGAATGCGTTCGGTACGGTTGCTCCATATCACCCCGAGACGGGATTCGATTTCGTGTGGCCCAGCAACGACTCACCCTTTGTTACCCTGCCGATCAATCAGGCCAAGATGAGTGACATCTCGGAGGTCTCGACGTCGGATGAGCAGTATATCTTCGAGAACGAAAACCGGGCCGATGATCCGGTGAGCGTGATCGTCCGCGGGCACCTTCCCACGGAAAGTGAGTCCGAGGACCGGTATTACCGGGTGATGCTGCTCGACGACCAGGGCGAACAGCTGCTCATCCGGCGCAATTTCCACTACAAATTGCATATCAAGGGTACGCTCTCCTTCGGTCAGCCCACTTTCGAGGCGGCAACGACCGCCGCCGCGACCAACAACGTCTGGATCTCGATTTCGGACAACGTGAACGAGGTTGAGGATCAGAATTATGTGTTGACCGTGGCTCAGACGAACTATGTGCTGGGTGAGGACGATGCCGACGGCATTTATACGCTGCGCTATACGTTGCAGGGGAAAAACGGAACTCAGATTACGGACTCCGATATTCCGAGTGTTTCGTGGCTCGATGACAACCGGGTTGCCAGTCCGGGTGTGGGCAATACGTTCCATGTCGTTGATGGTGTGGGAGATGGCCAGATCCAGATTTCGCTTCTTCCGTTGGGCAATAACGAGAAACTCGAGGGTACGCTGCTCGTGAAGAAAGGCCGCCTGCAGCGCAAGATCAAGATCATCGTTATCAAGGAGCAGCAATTTACGCCCTCATGGGTCGGCACCCGAGTCTGGGGCGTAATCGACGACGCCAATCCGACCCAAAACCGGGCTCATGTGACGGTGATGTTCACCATTCCGGAAAATTGTCCGAGTGAACTGTTCCCGCTGCGGGTTCTGGTCAGCACCAACGAGTTGGATATTCGCTCGGCAGCCGGCGTCTCCCTGCCGGTGATCACCTCGGGAGAGGAGGGTTACGGCGAACCGAACGGGATCGGCTACAAGTATGTGTATCAGGTGAACGAGCCCGGGATTCAACGTATCTATTTTCAGAATGTCCTCTCGCAGGAGGACAATGCCACGGGTACGATCCGTCTGGAAGCCGAACATTTCGAGACGCTGGACAAGATCTTCACCTTTTCGGAGAACCAGTACACCATCACGGTTGAAAATCTCATGTCGTACAACGTCGGCGAGGAGGGCGGTTCCACCGGGAATGAGCCTGGAGCCGATACGGCCCCCCTGGATGAAGATATTTATTACCGGTTGGTCCCCCAGAAGCGGAGTGCCAACGTGCAGTTCGACATGATCATGAAGAACAATGCCGACGACTCGAATTTCAATGTCGGCACACAGGACGAATTCCTGCTCTATTCGCAGCATCTGGATTATTATAAGGATGGGGAGGAGTCCCTTGCCGGAGTTGAGGAATTCGACTGTACCTTCTATTCGGTGGATGAAAGTACGTGGTCGACGGGTGGCCGCGTGCAGATGTTCATGCCCCGCTACCCCGATAATCCGAAGGATACCGGCCATTATTCGATCTACATGAAGACGAATTGTGCGAAGAGTGCCGAGGTGGTGCGCATCGCATCGAACCAGACGGGATCGGCTGCCGTGCTTCCGGCCAATGGCGACAGCGACGGAAACTACATCGGGAATTCGTACCGTTCCGTGACGTTCGAACTGGCGAACTACCGTCCGTTCCGGTTTACGGCCGGGGTGAACGGCGAAGGCGCTTCGGTGGTCGAAGGAACGGCCGAGGAGGACGTCACACCGTTGACATGGAGCTATGTACCGTCGCAGCAGGTAAACCTCGAGTTGGATGTCACCAGTTTCAGGGGGTCGGATGGCCATTCGGTCGATCCGTTCGGCGAGTCGTTCGAGATCTACATCGATGCTCCGATGCTGGAGATTGACCGGGCCCGGTTGTCGGCATGCCACCTCAACGGGCAGAAGTTGAAGGCCGATCCCGATGTGGCGGGGCGCTTTATCTATACGGTGGATCCGGACCGGGATACGGAACGTCAGTACGGTATGGGACCGGCCCTTGCCGGGGATGCTTCGGGGGCGGACCAGAGCGGTGAACGCAAGTTGTTGCCGTTCCGGACAAGTAGTGTTGTGAGTGCCGGAGACATCGTCATTTCGGCCAATGAAGAGAAGGTCGTATTCTATGCCAAGACCTTCCGCGTGTCGAACAGCTCGATTACGGGAAGTCTGAAATACCGGGATGCTTCGGGCACTGAGGAACTTGTGCCCCGCAATGCGTTCGTTTCGTTCGAGCGGACCCGCAACTACAGCCGTATCGGTTCGATGACCGTCGTGTCCAGTGGCCGGTATGAACTGCGCCTGCGCAAGGAGTACGAATTCAACTGGTACACCGACGAGGTCGAACTTCAGTATGAAGATGACAACGGGGTGGTCTACCATCGGATCTATTCGAGTCTGGCGGAACTGTTTGCGTCGCCGGACATCGTTCTCGAACCGCTCGATAATCCGTGATCATACCTTGGACTTTAGGTCCCGAATCCGAGAGGGAAGCGGGAGTCGGAAACTCCGGGCGCCATCGCGTCCGGAGTTTCTGATTCCCCTCCCGGATAAGAAATCCTCTCCCCTTGGGTCGGGGGATTTAGGGGGCTCACCTGGATTTTTCGAAGAGTGAAACAGTGTGATCCGTGAAAAAATAAGCCCCCTCCGCGGAGGGGGTTTGGGGGAGGGTAGATTTGTATACGCGGCTACAGGCCGCGAGCCGCAGCGTTGGAGCGTGTTCCAAGGGCCTTGATTCTTCTGTTTGCTCGGCTTTGCACTACTCTGCCGGAAATAGATCTGCATCGGGACCCCCGAA
>CALUIG010000087.1 GCA_944320625.1 uncultured Alistipes sp. | reverse complement strand
TTCTCTCTCTGTTGTCCGGTTTTCTGCCGGTCTTGCCTTTTGCCTATCGGATGAAACTCCCCGTGTAGCGGGCCGTATTTCCGCACCCGTCGCGTACCGTGAGTTCGAGAGTATGCCTGCGGCGGGTGGCCGGGGTGTCGAACAGGTGGACCAGCGTCCCTCTCATCGGGAATCGGTCGCACGGAACCCACTCCCCGTCGATTGTCAGCCTCCAGGAGGCAATTCCCGAAAAATTGTCCGCCACCCGGAAACGCAGCGATTCCGCTCCGGCGAGATCCGCACCTTCGGTGAAGAGCGGCCGGATTGTCGGCGGCAGCGTGTCGGCCACGACGACCAGATCACCCGTCGTGCGCGTGACGGCCGTTACGGCTCCGTTCGAATAGGTCCCGCCCACCTGATAGAGTCCGCCCTTGTCCGTGCGTCCTGCCAGTATGGCGCGGAGCCGCAGGGCTTGCGGTACCTGGGTGCGGATTGTTACGAGGGCCGGATTCCGCAGCGGAGTCGTCCGTTCGAGGAACCGGTAGGCGGGTGACAGCACGACGATTCCCGGGCGGGACTTGGGGGTGTCGAGCCGTTCGGGCCGTACGAAGAGCGGTTCGTGGAGCGAACCTTTCTGAATGCGGATCTCGGCATCCCGGTCGGCCCGAACCACGGTATTCCGATCCGGGAAGACCGCTACGGCTGCCGTGTCGGGGCACGCCCGGAAGCTCTCCGTGCGTCCCTCCACCGAAAACTCCAGCGACGAACGGTTCCCGCAGTCATCCTCGGCCTCGATCCGGATACGGTGGCGGTCGCCGACGGCCGTGCGCACCACGCCGCGCTCCTCCATCACCGGATAGAACGAGTCGGGAGCCCCGGCCAGTTGGGCCAGGCGGATCACCTCGTTGCGCGAACCGATCTTGAGCGCGTAGCAGCTTACGGCATCGCAGCAGCGTGAGAGGTCGTGTGTGAAGCCGTCCATGCGGTATTCGAAGTAGGTATGGCCGTCGAGGCTGGCCGTCACGCGCCACACCCCGAAGGTGTTGTAGACCCCGTTGCGGCGGTCCGAGGTTTCGACGATGAAGTAGCCCTTGCGACCCACTCCGACGGGTTCGTTGCGGGTCAGACGGTAGCGGCCGTCGGCGTCGCGCACTACGCCATAACTCTCCGGGCTGCTGTGTATCGGGACCCCGCGCACGGTGTCGACTTCGACGTAGTGGATCCGCAGGATACGGGGCGGAAGGTTGTCCGCGGGGCGTATGACCCCTTCGCGGACGACGTTGTAGAGCCGTTGCGTCGGGGTGTCGCGGATCTCGAAGTGGAGGTGCGGCCCGCCCGATGAGCCGCTGTTGCCCGAATAGCCGATCACGTCACCCTGTTTTACGGGCCAGACGCCGGGTTCGAACCAGAGGCTGACCCCGTTCGAGCGGCGGGCGTAACGCTCCTTGCGGACGTATTGCTCGATGTCGTCGCGGAACCGTTGCAGATGGCCGTAGACCGCCGTCGTGCCGTTGTGCAGCGTGAGGTAGATGGCGCGTCCGTAGCCGCCGGCCGAGACCGAGAGCCGTGAAACGTATCCGTCGGCCACGGCCACGAGCGTTTTGCCCTCCACCCCGTCGGTCTTGATGTCTACCCCGGAGTGGAAGTGTCCGGGGCGCAGTTCGCCGAAATTGGCCGAATAGAGCCTGGATTCCTGGCGGATGGGGTAGATGTACTCCTCGGGATTGAGACGCTGGGCCCGGACATCCGTACCGATTGCGGCCAGCAGAAAAAGGATCAGAATTCGTCGCATGAATCGGTCTCTTTGACCTGTGCCGAGACGCTCTCCAGCACGGTCTCATAGTCGTATCCGAGCGAAAGCCCGTATCGGACAAGTTTGGTTTTCAATTCGTAGGGGGTGGTGTATTTCACCGTCCGGGCCTTGCGGGCAAGCTGTTGTGCGAGGCGTTCGCCCATCCCCGAACGGTCGGCTTGTGCGAGGGCGGCATCGATCACCTCGCGGCGGATTGCCTTGCGCTGGAGCGCCGTGCGGATCTTGTACTCGCCCCAACCGCTCAGCCGCAGTTTTTCACGCACGAAGGCCTCGGCATAGCGTGCATCGTCGATGAACCGCTCGCGTACGAGCCGCGCCAGCACCCCTTCGGCATCCTTTTCCGAGAGCCCCCAGCCGCGCATCAGCCGTCGGGCGTCGCTCTCCGACTTCTCGGCCCGGGCGCAGAGCCGCATCAGCGACGCAAGGGCCTGTTCGGGCGTTTTGGTGCATTTCTCGCGTTTTTTCGTTAGTTCCGTCGGCTGCATGTGATCCGGTCTTTGTCGAAAAGGTCCTTGTAAACGGTCGTGTCGGAGTATCCCTCATCGGTCAGCATCCTGCGCATCGCCTCCGCCGCGTGTTCGTAGATCTCGAACCAGAGCCGTCCGCCGGGTCGCAGCATCCGCTGCCCGGCCCGCGCAATGGCGCGGTAGAAACGCAGCGGATCGTCGTCCGGGACGAACAGCGCCACGGACGGTTCGTGGTCGCGGACGTTGGGGTGCATCGCCGCACGGTCGCTCTCGGGTACATAGGGCGGATTCGAGACGATTACGTCGAATTTTTCGGGGAATTGCTTCTCCAGCCCCTTGAGGGCATCGGCCCGCCGGAGCGTTACGCGGGCCCCCAGTCTGCGGAAGTTCTCCTCCGCCACGGCCAGCGCCTCGTCCGCGATCTCCGCGGCAAAAACTTCCGCATCGGGAAGTTCCAGGGCCAGCGAAGCGGCGATACAGCCGCTGCCGGTTCCGATGTCGAGAATTCGGCAGGGACACTTGTGCCCGCTGTGCACGATGCGGTCGACCAGCTCCTCGGTCTCGGGACGCGGGATCAGCACCCCTTCGCGCACCGTAAAACGGCGGCCGTAAAATTCGGTCGATCCGGTGACGTATTGCAGGGGAACTCCGCTTGCGAGCCGCCCGGCATCCTCCTCCAAGCCCTCGATCGAGACTTCGGCCTTGGGATCGGTCAGCAGCGCCGATACCGGAATCCCGGCTCGCTCGCTTACCAGCAGGCGGGCGATGCTGCGGGCTTCGCGCGGGTCGTAGAGCGGCGAAAGACGTTCGGCGATGAAATCGATGGCTTCGCGGCGTGTCATGCTGGAGGGGCTGAAGAGCGTTTTCGGTTCGGGCGTCCGGTTATCGCTTCAACAGGTCGGCCAGGGCGATGGCTACGGCGGCCTCGACGACCACCGCACCCCGCAGGGCCACGCAGGCGTCGTGGCGTCCGCGGATCTCCAGCGCTTCGACCCGGCCGGTCGTGAGGTTGTAGGTCTCCTGCGGCCGGGAGATGCTCGGCGTGGGCTTCAGCGCCGCACGCACCACGATGTCGTTGCCGTTCGTGATGCCGCCGTTGATTCCTCCGGCGTGGTTCGTCCGGGTGTGCCCCTCGGCATCGGTGATCGGGTCGTTGTTCTCCGAACCCCGCATCCGGCTTCCGGCGAACCCGCTCCCGAACTCCACCCCCTTGACGGCCGGGATGGAGAAGAGCAGGTGGGCGATCCGGCTCTCGGCCGAATCGAAGAAGGGCTCTCCGAGCCCCGCGGGAACCCCCTCGACCCGGCATTCGACCACGCCGCCCACCGAGTCGCGGTCGGCGGCTGCCGTGCGTACCACGTCGTCGAAACGCTCCGGATCGGTACAGCCTCCGATCTCCGTGAGTCGTGTGGTGAAGTGCACCCCCTCGGGCAGCATCTTCTTGGCCACGACCCCTGCGGCGACCAACGCCACGGTCAGGCGCGCCGAGAAGTGGCCCCCGCCCCGCGGATCGTTGTAACCGTCGAATTTCCGGTAGGCCACCCAGTCGGCATGCGACGGGCGGAAATGACGCTCGACGTTGGCGTAGTCCTGCGAGCGGGTATTCGTATTGGCGAAGGTCACGGTCAGCGGTGCACCGGTCGTGCGGCCGTTGTAGACTCCCGATACGATCGTCGGCAGGTCGGGTTCGCGGCGCGGGGTCGTGCCTGCCGCTCCGCTCCTGCGGCGCGCCAGATCGGCCTCGAAATCGGCCTCCGAAAGCGGGATCCCCGCCGGAATACCGTCCATCGTGATGCCGACCTGCGGTCCGTGCGACTCGCCCCAGATGGCGAGCCGGAAACTGTTTCCGTATTGATTCATTGTCGATTCGTTTTCTGGGCCCTTTATACCCGGACGTGTTCCAGGTCTTCGAAGAAGTTCGGGTAGCTTTTCGCCACGCTTTCGGCACCCTCGATCTCCACGGCACACTCCGCGCGCAGCGCCGCGACGGCCAGTGACATGGCCATGCGGTGATCGCCGTGGCTCCGGGTCCGGGCTCCGTGGATCGCGCCGCCGCGGATCCGCATCACGTCCTCCTCCGAGGTGTCGACCTCGATGCCCAGTTTGCCATACTCCTCGCGGATTGCCTCGGCGCGGTTGCACTCCTTGTACTCCAGGCGCGAGGTCCCCCGGATGGTACTCACCCCGTCGGCTGCCGCCGCCAGGGCCGCCAGAGCCGGGAAGAGATCGGGACAGTTCGTGGCGTCGAATTCGAAGGCCTGCAACGGCCGGTGGGCGGCCGTCACCGAATCCGCATCGTTGATCACGGCGGCACCGGCCCGCACAAGGGCCGTACAGATGGCCGTATCGGCCTGTTTCGAGAGCATCGAGACGTTGCGCACGGTGATTTCACCGGCCGTGGCACCGGCCACGAGCAGCATGGCTGCAGCGCTCCAGTCGCCTTCGATGCTGAAGTAGGTGGCACCGTAATGCTGTTGCCCCGGGATATAAAATTCTGCGTAGTCGCGTTGGCTGATCTCGATTCCGAATCGTGCGGCCGTGTCGAGTGTCATGTCCAGATAGGGTGTCGAGACGGCGTCGTGCACGTGGAGGGTGGTGTCGTGTTCGGCCAGCGGCAGGGCCAGCAGCAGTCCGGTAATGAACTGCGACGAGACCGAACCGTCGACCTCGACCTCTCCGCCGTGGATCGGACCGCACACCTCGATAGGCAGGAATCCGTCGTTGTCGCGGACCGTGACGCCCAGTTCCCGGAGCGGATCGAGCATCATCGTCATCGGACGTTTGAGCAGGGTGCCGCGCCCCTCGATGGTGATGGGCGTCGGGCAGAGTGATGCGATGGGCGTGAACAGGCGGGTCGAGAGTCCCGATTCGCCGACATCGAGGCGGTTGCCCCGGGGATTCAGTCCGCCGCGGATCGAGAGCGACGTGGGGTCGACCTGTTCGACCCGGGCGCCGAGCGTCTCGATGCAGCGCAGGGCCGAGCGGGTGTCGTCGCAGAACTCCAGGTTGCGCAGCACCACGGGTTCTTTGGCAAGGAGGGCTGCCGCCAGGGCACGCTGTGCATAACTTTTCGAGCAGGGCGGCGTCAGCGTACCTTTGACGCGGCCCGGTGGAACCGTTTTGTCCATATATATCCTAACCTAAACCTGACTTTTTTACGCCTCCCGGGCGTCGTCGTTGGTATTTTGGCGTATCTCCTCGCCGCGGCGGTTCTTCATCTCCTGGGTCAGCTGGTGGCTCTTCTTGAGTTCGAAGTGCTGTCCGAGGTAGACCTTGCGCACCATCGGGTCGGCGGCCAGCTCCTCGGCCGTACCGGTCTTGAGGATCTTGCCCTCGTAGAGCAGGTAGGTACGGTCGGTGATGGCCAGCGTCTCGTCGACGTTGTGGTCGGTGATGATCACTCCGATGTTCTTGTGCTTGAGCGTTGCCACGATCGACTGGATGTCCTCCACGGCGATGGGGTCCACCCCCGCGAAGGGTTCGTCCAGCAGGATGAAGGCCGGGTTGATGGCCACGGCCCGGGCGATTTCGGTACGGCGCCGTTCACCGCCCGAGAGCTGGATGCCGAGGCTCTTGCGGACCTTTTGCAGCCGGAACTCCTCGATCAGTGCTTCGACGCGTTCGGCCTGGTACTCTTTCGAGTAGTTGGTCATCTCCAGCACGGCGCGGATGTTCTCCTCGACCGAGAGGCGTCGGAACACCGAAGCCTCCTGTGCCAGGTATCCCACACCCAGCTGGGCGCGGCGGTAGACCGGCAGGGCGGTCAGTTCGCTCACCTGCTGCTGGTCGTTCTCCAGGAAGATGCGGCCTTCGTTGGGCTTGATCAGTCCGACGATCATGTAGAAGGTCGTGGTTTTGCCGGCGCCGTTGGGCCCGAGGAGTCCGACGATCTCTCCCTGGTTCACGTCGATCGACACGTGGTCCACGACCGTCCGGGACTTGTATTTCTTGACCAGTTCGCTGGTGTAAAGGCGCATGACGTACAATATAAAATTTTCACAAAGTTATGCTTTTTTCCGAAAAGTTTTTTATCTTTACGTTGAATTTTCTTTTAATGCATAGAAACGGCGAAATGAAACAGTTCGATTCATCCCTGTTGCATGACAAACTGAAGGAGTATTTCGGTTTTTCGTCATTCAAGGGGAATCAGGAGGCGGTGATCCGCAACGTGCTGGAGGGCAAGGATACTTTCGTGCTGATGCCTACCGGCGGAGGCAAATCGTTGTGCTACCAGTTGCCTGCACTCCTGATGGACGGTGTGGCGATCATCATCTCTCCGCTCATCGCCCTGATGAAGAACCAGGTGGATGCCATGCGCACCTTTTCGGCCGAATCGGGCATTGCCCACTTCCTGAATTCGTCGCTCAACAAGACCGCCGTGATGCAGGTGCGGCAGGATGTGCTCGACGGAAAGACCAAACTGCTCTATTTCGCCCCCGAGTCGCTCACCAAGGAGGATAACGTGGCCTTCCTGCGCAAGATCAAGGTGTCGTTCTATGCCATCGACGAGGCGCACTGTATTTCGGAATGGGGCCACGATTTCCGTCCCGAGTACCGCCGCATCCGCCCGATCATCAACGAAATCGGTCAGGCGCCGCTGATCGCCCTCACGGCCACGGCCACGCCCAAGGTGCAGATGGACATCCAGAAAAATCTCGGCATGTCCGACGCCGCGGTCTTCAAGTCGTCGTTCAACCGCCCGAACCTCTACTACGAGATCCGGCCCAAACATAACGTCGACCACGACATCATCCGCTTCATCAAGCAGAACGAGGGCAAGAGCGGCATCGTCTATTGCCTGAGCCGCAAGAAGGTCGAGGAGTTGACCGAACTGCTGATCGCCAACGGCATCCGTGCCCGGGCCTACCATGCCGGTATGGATGCCGCGACGCGTGCCGCCAACCAGGACGATTTCCTCATGGAGCGTGTCGAGGTGATCGTCGCCACGATCGCCTTCGGAATGGGTATCGACAAACCCGACGTGCGCTACGTGATTCACTACGACATCCCGAAATCGCTCGAAGGATACTACCAGGAGACCGGCCGGGCCGGGCGTGACGGAGGCGAGGGCTACTGCCTGGCCTTCTACAGCTACAAGGACATCCAGAAACTCGAAAAATTCATGCAGGGCAAGCCCGTCGCCGAACAGGAGATCGGGAAGCTGCTCCTCCAGGAGACGGTCTCCTATGCCGAGAGTTCGATGTGCCGCCGCAAGACCCTGCTGCACTATTTCGGCGAGGAATATACCGAGGATAATTGCGGAAATTGCGACAACTGCCGCAACCCCAAACCCAAGGTCGATGCCCGGGCTCCGCTGAAGATGGCGCTGGAGGCCCTGCGCGACATCGGCGACAAATTCAAGGCCGATTACCTGGTCAATGTCCTCGTGGGCAAGAATACGGCTCTGATCAAGAGCTATGGACACAATACGTCGAAATGGTTCGGAGCCGGAGTTGAACACGATGCCCGCTTCTGGGGTGCCGTGCTGCGCCAGGCCCTGATCCTGGGACTCATCGACAAGAATATCGAAAACTACGGACTGATCTCGATCAACAAGAAGGGCGAAAACTACATCGCCATGCCCTATCCCGTGACGGTGACTCTCGACCATGACTACGATGAAGAGGAGAAGGAGGCCGAATCCGTGGCCCCGATGGGCAAGGGCGGCGCTGCCGACGAGGAGCTCTTTGCCATGCTCAAGGACCTGCGCAAGAAGGTCGCCAAACAACACGGCCTGCCTCCGTTCGTGATCTTCCAGGACCCCTCGCTCGAAGATATGGCCATGCAGTACCCGATCACGCTCGAAGAGATGCAGAATATCACGGGTGTGGGTGTGGGCAAGGCCCGCAAGTTCGGCGAGGAGTTCATCAAGCTCATCAAGGCCTATGTCGAGGAGAAAGAGATCATCCGTCCGCAGGACATGGTCGTCAAGGGTGTGGCCAGCAAGTCCGGCAACAAGATCTTCATCATCCAGTCCATCGACCGGAAGATGGATTTCGAGGACATTGCACGCGCCAAGGACCTTGATTTCGACGAACTGCTCACCGAGATTGAGGCCATCGTCAATGCCGGCACGAAACTCGACATCTCCTACTATCTGAAGGAGTTCATGGACGAGGACAAGATCGAGGACATCTACCTTTACTTCAAGGAGGATGCCGAGAGTGACTCGCTGGATGCAGCTATCGAGGAGTTGGG
>CALUIG010000086.1 GCA_944320625.1 uncultured Alistipes sp. | reverse complement strand
CCGATGATATGCCCGGCCTCGACCCAGGTTCCCGGTTCGACGAGCCGCTCCGAGAGGTGTCCGTAATAGGTCTCCAGACCGTTGTCGTGGCGGATGATGATCAGATTTCCGTAGCCGCGGACATACTTCGAGATGCGGACGCGGCCGCAGAAGGTGGCATAGACCGAATCCCCCATCTTGAGCGGCAGGTCGACACCCTGGTGGCGGCGTCCGCGACGGGGACCGTACTTGCCGCGGGGATTCACGGCGCCCTTGTAGGGATAGTGGTAGCTCTTCGTCGAGTCGATCAGGTCGATGACTACCGATTGCGGCATCGACGACATGTCGACCTCCTGATACGGGAATAGCGACGTCGTGTCCCAGTACTTTTCGAAGATCGTGCTGTCCTTGGCCACGGCCCGGTTGCGGACGTATTTCCAGGTATTGTTGCCGTAGAGAATGACGTGGAGGGCGTCGTTTCCCGAATCGAGTGTGTCGAGGACCGTCAGGCCGTTGGTATCGAACGTCGATTCGATCTGTTTGCGCTGCAGGCGGAGTTGCAGGTCGGCGATGGAATCTGCGGCGGCCTGCTCGGGATCAACGGGCTTGGACCGGTTTTCCCGCTCATCCCGGGAGCGTTTTTCCAGCCGGGCCTCCATGCGGTCGAGCAGGTTTTGCAGCGAGTCGATGGCGGCACCCTGCATGTCGGAGAGGCGGCGCAGCGAGTCGGCTTCGGCCATCGCTTCGACGGCCTGTTCCTGGAGTTTGGCCCGCGAGGGCCGGGTCGCCCGGGCTTCGGCGGCAAATGCGGCAGCCAGCAGGGCGAGGGTCAGTGCATATTTTTTCATTTTCGAGCGGTATCTTTTTATGGGTGTCTGTTCGGTTTATTGCTTGATCAACTCCTCGGCAGCCTCCAGCGCCTTGTAGAATTCCTCGCCGAAACGGCGGATGATCGGTTCGCGCAGCGCCTTGTAGACCGGGATGCCCAGTTTCGCACCGCACCGCCGGGCCGGTGCGCAGACCGACCAGCGGTGGTAGTTCAACCCCACCGTACCGTTCGAGAAGCGCATTACGCGAATCGGATAGAGGTGGCACGAAATCGGCTTGCGGAACGTTGTCTTGCCCTCCATCCAGGCCTTCTCGATGGCACAGAGCGTCACGCCGTTCTCCTGATAGGTGTAGGCGCACTCGGCCCCGTTTATGAGCGGCGTGGTCAGATCGCCCTCCTCGTCCACGACCATGAAACCCTGCCGTTCGACGGCCTCGATGCCTTCGCCGGTCATGTAGGGACGGTAGTTCGGGTATTCGCGGCGAAGGATCTCCACCTCGTCGGCTTCGAGCGGCGCTCCGGCATTTCCTTCCACGCAGCAAATCCCCTTGCACTGCGCCAGATCGCACGCGAAACATTCGCGCAGCAGGTCGGCGCTTACGATTTTGTCATCGATCTCGATCATTTGCGGCAGGTGTCGGCGATAATCAGGTCATACAACTCCCCGAGTGACAGCCCCATCGCACGGGCCTGCTTCGGGACGATGCTCCCGGCGCTCATGCCCGGGATCGAGTTCACCTCGATGAGGTAGGGTTTTCCGGAGGGGGTTACGATAAAGTCGACCCGTACGACGCCCGAGCAGCGGCACGCGCGGTAAGCCTCGCGGGTCATGCGGTTCAACTCCCGGCGCACCTCGTCGGGAATCTGCGCCGGGGTGATCTCCTCGGAACGCCCGGCGGTGTACTTGGCCTCGTAGTCGAAGAAGTCGTTCTTGGGGACGATCTCCGTGATCGGGAAAATGTACTCCTTTTCGCGTGTGACGAGGATTCCGCACCCCATTTCACGGCCCGTGATGCACTCTTCGATAAGAATCTCGTCACCCTGGGCGAATGCCGCCTCAATGGCTGCGGGCAACTCCCCTTCCGTGCGGACCTTCGTTACGCCGAACGACGATCCGTTGGCATTGGGCTTTACGAAGAGCGGCAATCCCAGTTCGGCGATGATTTCGGCCGCCTGCCACGCCTCGCCGCGGCGCAGGAACCGTTCGCGGGCGAGGTTCACACGCCCGGCCAGCGTGCGCTTGGTGGTGATCTTGTCGAACGTGACGACCGACGAGACCATCGAGCACGACGAATAGGGAATGCCCATCATGTCGAGGTAGCCTTGCAGACGCCCGTCTTCGCCCGGCGTGCCGTGGATGAGGATCAGCGCATAGTCGAAGACTTTGCGTTCGCCGTCGATCGTGATGGAGAAGTCGTTCTTGTCGACCTGCCACTGCCGTCCGTCGGGGGTCGTGCAGTGCCAGTCACGGTGGTGGAGGTCGACGACCGTGATGTCGTATTTCGAGTGATCGAGTGCCGCTTCGATCTGTGCGGCGCTCTGGAGGGCGATCTCCCGCTCGGGAGAGTCGCCGCCTGCCAGAAGGGCGATCTTCAAACGTGTCATTTTCAGGGATTGTATATGTCTTTGTATCGGAATTCCAGGATCTCCTGCACCATGTCGGCGAACTGCCGCGCCTCGACATGGGCGGCATCGATGCGCAGCACGGCGTTGAAGTCGTTCAGCGCCGGGCCCCACTCGCTCATCCGGTAGTGGAGTTTTCCGCGTTCGAGCAGCAGATCCACGTCACCGGGACGTTCTGTAATCCGGGCCGTGAGGGCCGCGATGCGGGTTGCGGGGCTCCAGAGTCCCTTTTTGCGGATGTAGTTGAGGACCCCGGGTTCGAGCATCGCGCTCACGTCCTCGCCCCGGGCGATCCGTTCGCGGACGTCGGTGGCGGCGAACTCCTGCAGCGGGGCGTCGTCGAGTACCGTGATGCGGCCCTCGAAACCGTCGGTTGCCTGCCCGCGCCGCGGGTAGACATAGATTGGGTATTCGAGTACCTTTTCGTACTCCTTCCAGCCTTTGAGTCCGGCGATCTGGTCCCCGCCCATCAAGATCGAGAAGGCCATCTCCGACCCGAAGTTCTCCTGCAGGTAACGCAGGGTATCGATTGTATATGAAGGTTTTGGAAGCAGCATCTCCACGACCGACGGCTTGATCCGATCGGGGTGTTTCGAGGCCTGGCAGGCGATCTCGGCCATCTCGAAGCGGTCGAGTTCCGGAGCCAGCTCCCCCGCTTCCTTGTAGGGACTCTGCGGCGAGACGATCAGCGCCACCTCGTCGCACAACCCCTTTTCAAGGACGTACTCCGCCAGGGCGACGTGTCCCTTGTGGATCGGGTTGAACGACCCGAAATAGAGCATTTCGCGTTTCATGCGGCTATCGGGCGATGAAGGCTTCGAGGATTTCACAGGCCCGGGTCACGGCGTCGTCCAGCCGGTCGTTGACCACCACGTGATCGAACTCCGGGGCCTTTGTCAATTCGAATTCCGCCTTGGCCACGCGCCGTTCGATGGCCTCCGGGGCATCGGTGCCGCGTGCGACGAGCCGGCGGCGCAGCTCCTCGACCGAGGGTGCCATGATGAAGATCGAGCAGGCTTCGTCACCGAAGATCCGCTTGAGGTTGATGCCTCCCAGCACGTCGACGTCGAAGACGATCACATGTCCCTTTGCCCAGATCCGCTCCACCTCGCTGCGCAGCGTGCCGTAGCAGGTCCCCTTGTAGACCTCCTCCCACTCCACGAAACGCTCCTCGGCAACGGCCCGTGCGAACTCCTCCTGCGAGAGGAAGTAGTAGTCCACGCCGTTCTGCTCCGCACCGCGCGGTGCGCGGCTCGTGGCCGAAATGGAGAATTCCAGTTGCGGATAGCGCTCCAGCAGCTCCTTGACGATGGTGGTCTTGCCCGATCCGCTCGGGGCCGAAAATATGATGACTTTTCCCATTTTCTTTTTGTCGTATGTCCGGACTGCGTCGGCAGCTCTCTTCCGGACCGTTCTCCGAATCGTTCCCGGACCCTCTCCGATCTGTCTTCCGATCCGGTCTTCGGCCCCGTCGATCCGTTCTTGGACCTTCCTTCGGTTCGTTCTCCGTCCTCTCCCTGCCGCCCGGGTTTTTACAAAATATTGAGTACCTGTTCCTTGATCTTTTCCAGTTCGTCCTTCATCTTGACAACGAGGATCTGGATGTTCGTTTCGTTGGCCTTCGAGCCCATGGTGTTGATCTCGCGGCCCATCTCCTGCGCGATGAATCCCAGTTTGCGGCCCACGCCCTCCTCTCCGGCGGCCACTTCGCGGAAGTAGCGGCAATGGTTTGTCAGACGCACCTTCTCTTCGGTAATGTCCAGCTTTTCGAGGTAGAAGATCATCTCTTGCTCCAGGCGGTTGCGGTCGACCTCGACGGCCAGTTTCGAAAGGTTCTCCAGGATCCGGGCCTTGACGGTCTCGGTACGGGCCTTTTCGTAGGGTTCAACCTGGTTCTTGTAGCCTTCGATCAGGTCGACGCGCCGCAGCAGGTCGGCGATCAGTGTGGCACCCTCCTGCGTGCGGAAAGCATCGAGCTGTGCCGCGGCGGCCTCCGTGGCGGCCAGCAGCGCGGCGTGCTCCTCCTCGGAGATCGTTTCGGCCTCGGTGGAGACGACATCCGGCAGGCGCATCAGCGTCTGGGTCGCGGCGGCATCCCACTGCGGGGTGTCGGTCGTCAGTCCTGCGGCCCGGGCCGCCTCACGCAGCTGTTCGGCATAGGCGGCAAAGACTTCCCGGTTGATGCGGGCCGAGGTCTCCACGGCCTGCGACTCCACGCTGACGAAAACGTCGACCTTGCCCCGCTGGAGCAGGCGTGTGAGGAGGTTGCGGATCTCGTATTCCGACTGTCGGTAGACGGCCGGAAGCCGCAGCGAGAGGTCCAACTGCTTGGAGTTCAAGGAGCGGATCTCTACGGTGATCTTTTTATTTCGGAGTGCGGCTTCGCCCTTTCCGAAGCCGGTCATGGACTTTATCATGGCGGTGCATGGCTTGAATTCGGGAACAAAAGTAGTAAAAACAAATCAAAAAGGCGACGATTCTTGCCGGGGAGTGAAATTTATTTGGCGAAGATTGTGTTTATAAAATTTTTTTATTTACATTTGTGTTAGCAAACTAACAGATTGGGCTCGGATCACTAAAATCACATAACGTTTACTATGAAAAAGCACAATTTCAATGCGGGACCGTCCATTCTTGCGGACGAGGTAATTGAAAATGCGGCCAAGGCCGTTCTGGATTTCAACGGATCGGGTCTTTCGCTGCTTTCGATTTCGCACCGGACGAAGGATTTCGATGCCGTGAT
This sequence comes from uncultured Alistipes sp., assembly GCA_944320625.1. Classification (GTDB taxonomy): domain Bacteria; phylum Bacteroidota; class Bacteroidia; order Bacteroidales; family Rikenellaceae; genus Alistipes. The sequence continues at coordinate 3,301 of CALUIG010000086.1, read as the reverse complement.
GGAAGAGGCCGATGCGCTTTTCCGCGAACTGCTCCACATCCCCGACAACTACAAGATTATCTACCTGGGAGGCGGAGCCAGTACCTATTTCTATCAGATCCCGGCGAATTTCCTGGGTAAGAAGGCCGGTTATGTGAATACGGGAGTGTGGTCAAAGAAGGCCATCAAGGAGGCAAAGCGTTACGGCGAGGTCGAGGTGCTGGCCTCGTCCGAGGACCGCAACTTCACCTACATCCCCAAGGGCTTTGCGATCCCCGAGGATCTGGATTACCTGCATATCACCTCGAACAATACGATCTACGGTACTGAATACCACGAGGACCTCACTTCTCCGGTGCCGCTGATCGCCGACATGTCGTCGGACATCCTCTCGCGTCCGGTCGACGTGACGAAATACGCCATGATCTACGGCGGTGCGCAGAAGAACCTCGCGCCGGCGGGCGTCGCTTTCGGCATCATCCGTGAGGATATGCTCGACCGCATCGTGCGCGACCTGCCGACGATGATGTCCTACCGCACGCACGTCGAGAACAACTCGATGTTCAATACGCCTCCCGTCTTCCCGATCTACGTGCTCAAGGAGACGCTGCGCTGGCTGAAATCCATCGGCGGCGTGCCGGAGATCTACCGCCGCAACCAGGAAAAGGCCGCCCTGCTCTACGACGAGATCGACCGCAACCCGCTGTTCCGCGGTACGGTCGAGAAGGAGGACCGCTCGCTGATGAACATCTGCTTCGTCATGCAGGAGGGTTACGAGGAGCTGGCTCCCGAATTCATGGAGTTCACCAAGAGCCGCGACATCGTCGGTATCAAGGGACACCGTCTGGTGGGCGGTTTCCGCGCGTCGTGCTACAACGCCCTGCCGATCGAGAGCGTCCGCGTCCTGGTGGAGTGCATGCAGGAATTTGCCGCCAAGCACGCCAAATAACCCGCCGCCATGCCGCTCGTTACGCGCGTCCCGACCGGTTACGATACCCTCACCGGGGAGGTGAAGGCCTGGGACTATCAAGAAGTGTTGAATACGGAAATTTTGAAACCCATGAAGATTCTGGTTGCAACGGAGAAGCCTTTTGCCAAGAAGGCGGTCGACGGAATCCGCGAGATCGTCGAACAGGCCGGTTACGAACTGGCACTCCTCGAAAAATATACCGACAAGGGCCAACTGCTCGAAGCCGTGGCCGATGCCGACGGCATCATTATCCGCAGCGACAAGATTACCGCTGAGGTGATCGCCGCCGCCAAGAACCTCCGCATCGTGGTGCGGGCCGGTGCAGGCTACGACAACGTGGACCTCGCGGCCGCCACGGAGCGCGGCATCGTGGTGATGAACACCCCGGGTCAGAACTCCAACGCCGTGGCCGAACTGGCCATCGCCATGATGATCTACATGTCGCGCAACCGCTTCACGCCCGGCACGGGCTCGGAGATCCAGGGCAAGACGCTCGGCATCCATGCCTACGGCAACGTCGGGAAACTGGTCGGCCGCAAGGGCAAGGCGCTGGGCATGAATGTCATCGCCTACGATCCGTTCATTACGGACGGTGCGGTCTTCGCCGCCGACGGTGTGGAGCAGGTGACGTCGGTTGAGGAGCTCTACAAGCGTGCCGACTTCCTCTCGCTGCACATTCCGGCCACGCCGCAGACCGTCGGCTCGATCGGTTACGACCTGCTGATGTCGATGCCCAAGGGTGCCACGCTGGTCAACACCGCCCGCAAGGAGGTGATCGACGAGGCCGGTGTCGTACGGGCATTGAGCGAGCGTGAGGACCTGAAATACATCACCGATATTGCAGCGGGGAATCAGGCCGAACTGGATGAGAAATTCGGCAAACGGGTCTTCGCCACGCCGAAGAAGATGGGTGCCGAAACGGCCGAGGCGAATATCAATGCCGGATTGGCTGCGGCCCGTCAGATCGTCGACTTCCTGAAGAACGGGAATCGGAAGTTCCAGGTCAACAAGTAGAAATGCGGCAAGTTGGAGAGGCGGGTGCGACCAATGGACGGACCCGCCTTTTTCGATTGAACGACAGAACCAACCAAAAATAACCGAAAACAACCGAGAGACTATGGTACGAATCAAACCTTTCCGGGCGGTCCGACCGCCGAAGGAGTATGCTGCCGAGGTGGCGTCGCGTCCTTACGACGTCCTGAACTCCGTGGAGGCGAAGGCCGAAGCCACGGAGCGTTCGCTGCTGCACATCATCAAACCCGAGATCGACTTCGATCCCATTGCCGACGAGCATGCACAGGCCGTGTATGACAAGGCGGTGGAGAATTTCCGCCGCTGGCAGAACGAAGGGTGGCTGAAGCAGGATCCCGAGGAGTATTATTACATCTATGCACAGACGATGGAGGGCCGCACGCAGTACGGACTGGCCATGTGCTGCCACTTCGAGGATTACCTCTCGGGGGCGATCAAGAAACACGAACTCACGCGCCCCGACAAGGAGGAGGACCGTATGATCCACGTGCGCAACCAGCAGGCCAACATCGAGCCGGTCTTCTTCGCCTATCCGGACAATGCCGAGATCGACGCCATTGTCAATGACATCGTGGCCAACAACGCTCCGGAGTACGATTTCACGGCGGCCGACGGCTTCGGACACCAGCTGTGGGTGATCCGCGACCGGAAGACCAACGACCGCATCACGGAGATCTTTTCGGGAATTCCGGCACTGTATGTAGCTGACGGACATCACCGTACGGCCGCTGCCGCACGTGTGGGCGCCGAGTGCCGCTCGAAGAACCCGAACCATACGGGCGAGGAGGAGTATTGCTATTTCCTGGCGGTGACCTTCCCGGCCAACCAGCTGCGGATCATCGACTACAACCGCGTGGTGAAGGATCTGAACGGATTGACTCCGGCGGAACTGATCGAAAAACTCAAGGAGTCGTTCGAGGTCGAGGACAAGGGCACCGAAGAGTACCGTCCGACGGGGCTGCACAACTTCTCGATGTACCTCGAGGGCCACTGGTGGAGCCTGACGGCCAAGCCCGGGACCTACGACGACAACGATCCGATCGGGGTGCTGGATGTCACGGTGCTTTCGAATCTCGTGCTGGACAAGATCCTCGGCATCGCCGACCTGCGTACGTCGAAACGGATCGACTTCGTGGGCGGTATCCGCGGGTTGGGTGAGCTGAAGCGTCGTGTCGACAGCGGCGAGATGAAGGTGGCCTTTGCGCTCTACCCTGTTTCGATGCAGCAGCTGATCAACATCGCCGATACGGGCAACATCATGCCTCCGAAGACGACGTGGTTCGAACCCAAACTGCGTTCGGGCGTGGTGATCCACTCCTT
>CALUIG010000085.1 GCA_944320625.1 uncultured Alistipes sp. | reverse complement strand
GTGATGACCGACGGGGGCATCATCCCCACACCCGACGGCGACTTCATCCGCCGCTACAATGCCAAGGACGGCTACGCCCTGGCCTATGCCATCAAGATGGGCTACCGCGTCTGCATCATCACCGGAGGACGCGGCAAGACGCTCGAATACCGGCTCCGGATGCTCGGGATCAAACGCTACTACGTCGACTGCATGGACAAGATCGCCGTCCTGCACGAATACCTCCGGGACGAAGGAGTGGATCCGGCCGACGTGATCTACATGGGCGACGACATTCCCGATCTGGAGTGCATGCGCGCGGTGGGGATTCCGGTCTGCCCGGCGGATGCGGCCTCCGAGGTGATCGAGATTTCGGATTATGTCTCGGAGTTCCGGGGCGGCGAAGGGGCCGTACGCGACATCGTGGAGCAGGTTCTCCGTGCACATGGCGACTGGGCCCGTGATTCGCAGGGTGTGACGCCCTCGTCGCTGGCCGCTTCATGCTGACCCTCCGTCCTCCGAAGAGACGAAAAAACGGCAAGCCCTGCAACCCGAAGTTGCAGGGCTTGCCATTGCAAAAGTCCGGAATACACTCCCGGCAAGGAAGAAGAGAGGAATCACTCCACGAGAGTCAGTTTCAAACGCTTATCCTTGACCTGCACATAATAGTCTCCCGGTTCCAGGAAACGGTTTCCTTCCCCGTCGACAAAACTCAGGTCTCGTTCGGGATCGATCTCGAACACGAAGAGCCCGCTCTGGCCGGAACGGAGCATCCGTTTCTCAAAATGCCTGAGCTCCTTAGCCGGCCGTGCAATCCGACAGACGGGGTCGGAGACGAACCAGAAGACCGTTTCGGCACCGTCGCACGCTCCGGTATTGGAGACCTGAATCTCGACACGCAGCTTCTCTCCGCGGCGAAGCGTTGTCGACGGAGCCTGCAGGTCACCGTATTCGAAAGTCGTATAGCTGAGTCCGTGGCCGAATTCATACAACGGCTCGGAGGGAATATCCTGGTATTTGCCCTGATGCGGACGGGCACTCGGACGACGTCCGTAATAGATGGGCACCTGCCCCGTGGCATAGGGGAACGTAACCGAGAGCCGCCCCGAAGGATTGATCCTGCCGGAGAGAATGCCGGCCGCAGGATACCCTCCGCGAACTCCGGGCTGCCAGACCTGAAGGATTGCGTCACTCAGGGGTTCGAGACGGCACAGCTCCAGCGGGCGTCCGCTCGTGAGCAACAGGACCACAGGCTTGCCGCAACGGGCAACCTCGCAGGCCAGCCGCTCCTGGATGGCGGGCAAGGAAAGGGTCGAACGGGAGGCATTCTCGCCGCTCCAGTTGGCCTTCTCACCCAGACAGAGCACCACGACATCAGACTCGGACGCCACACGGACCGCCTCGGCAAAACCCGACGCATCGTCTCCGTCGAATTCGCAGCCGACCGCATAACTCAGCTGGGCGCGTTCCCCGAACTCGCGTTCCAGTCCCATGAAGATGCTCTCGACATCCTCGCCGTTGCCATGGGCGGCCCAGGCTCCCAGCAGGTGAAAACGGCTTTTGGCCATCGGGCCGATGACGGCGATCTTCCGCACCTCCCGCAGCGGCAGAATCCCGCCGTCGTTCTTGAGCAGAACCATCGTCTCCCCGGCCAGTTCCTCGGCGATCCGCAGGCTCTCGGGCCGCAGGAAGCGCTCCTCCTCCCGGGATTCGGGAGTATAGGGATTCTCAAACAGCCCCAGGCGGAACTTAAGCCGGAGAACCCGGCGGACCGCATCGTCAAGACGCTCCCCGGAGACCTTTCCGGCCCGGACCAGGTCGGCCAGATGCGCATCGTAGCAACGGTTCATCATGTCCATGTCGAGCCCCGCATTGAAGGCCTTCAGTGCCGCCTGCTCGCAATCGGCGGCAACCCCCTGGGCCCGGAGCTGCTGGATGGCACCCCAGTCCGATACGACGAATCCCTGGTGTCCCCAACGCTCCTTGAGCACTTCGGTCAAAAGGTAATGATCGGCCGAACCGGGCGTACCGCTGATGTTGTTGAAGCAGCTCATCACGGTTGCGGCCCCGGCCCGGATCCCCGCCTCATAGGGTGTCAGATAGGTATCCCAAAGGGATTGCCTCGAAATTTCGGTATAGACGTAATCCCGACCCGCCTCCGAGGCACCGTAGCCGGCGAAATGCTTGAGACAGGCCGCAATCCGGCCGGTATCGGACAGATCGTCGCCCTGATAACCGGCCACCGTCGACGCACAGAATACGGCATGGGCGTATGGATCCTCACCATAGCCTTCGGAGATGCGGCCCCAACGGCCGTCACGAGCCACGTCGATCATCGGTGAAAAGGTCCATTCGATACCCGTCATACGGGTTTCGCGGGCCGCCATACGGGCCGCCTGCTCCACCAGTGCGGGATTCCACGAACAGGCCTGGGCCAGCGGAATCGGATAGACGGTTCTGAAACCGTGGATGACGTCGAAGGCGAAGAGAATGGGAATTCCCAGACGCGACTCCTCCACGGCACGGTGCTGCAACGAGTTCCGCAGTTCGGGCGAAGTCCCGAAATAGATCAGCGATCCGATCTCCGAGGGGATGTCACCCACGGGATCCGCCATGTTGTTGACGTTGTCGTTGCGTCCGAGCGTATATTGGTTGAGCTGAAGGACTTTCTCCTCGAGGGTCATCCGTGCAAGCAGATCCTCGACACGCTCCTCGATCGGGCGGGAAGCATCCTTGTAGGCGGGTTTCGGAGCGGTTTCCCGGGCCTGAACCGCAGCCAACAGGGTCAGAGCCAGGCCGCAGGCCATCATTCGTTTTGTTTTCATGGGCTATAAGGTCAATTAAATACAGGTTCCGTTGAAAGGTGCATCCTCGCGGCCGGATCCCCGTTTTCGAGATCGAAGACCACCAGGGTGTTTGCTTCGGGACGAAGCAGACCGTCAGGAATGCGGATCGACTGCTGCCGCTCCGCGGTCCAGTACGAACCGAGGTAGCATCCATTGATCCAGACCTCGCCCATACCCCATCCCGACACATCGAGGTAACGGACGGCAGGATCCGGAGCATCGAACCGGCCAAGCCGGAAACCGGGTTCACAGGGCGTCCCGTCCAAAGGACGATAGTCCAGTCCGGCGGGGTCCCCGTCCTGAATGCCGAGCGGAACAATCCGCCATCCCGCAATCTCCTCCCCATTGAGACAGGCCCTGCCGAACAACCCTTTCGAATTGTCCAGGATCTCCGGGCCATAGGTGATCCGGCCGATGTTCTCGACGTAGAGACGCAGGACACGGCACCCTCCCGGAGCATCGATCTCCAGCGATTTACGGGCATCGGTCAGGCTCCCCAGGAGCCGCCCGTCGAGGTAGACGGCCGCATAGTCGCGGACATGTTCCAACGTCAGTTCGGTCCTGCCCCCGGGCAGTTCGACCCGGCTTTCGTAGAGAAGATAGCCGGATTCCATTCCCAGGTCGTTCATCGGGAGCAGTTCGTCGGACTCCCACTCCTCCCCGTAGACGGCATCGAGAGGTGCGTAGTCCGTCAGAAGGATCTCCTGGGCCCGGGCGCCCGAAAACAGCAGGGCAAACAGGGCAAAGAGTATCGTTGGTCTCATTTTTTCGGACTTTGACGAAGGAACGAACGGATGAATGTCTCGTCGAGGGGAACCTGCGGATCGAAACGATCGCTGTGGACGTAACGGTCGATGCTCGCTAAGAGCTGGCGGGTTGCAGGCCGCTCATCGAGCCGGCGTCCGGTATCGACCGCCAGGACGAGCAGTTTTCCCTTGCCGACCCGGGCCTCGAAACCGATTCCGAGTTTGCGGTTGCTGTCGAAACTGTCGATCACCTGGATGAAGGGACGCAGTTCGCGCGGAGTCTCCTGCAGGTCAATGACCCGGGCGTTCTCGAGGATGTCCCACCATTGCCAGTCGGTATGATACGACGTGGGGAAATCATCGAACACGGGCTCCTGGTCGTGAATCAGGCAGCCGATGGTCATGGGACTCCAGGCAAACATGATCGGATTCCAGAAATGGTTGTGGAAGGTCGACGGCCGTCCTGCGACACGGCTCGGAGCCGGGGTGAGAACCACGGTCTTGCCGGCTGCGAGGAAACGCTCGGCCTCGGAGTCGAATTCCCGGGTATAGAGCACCCGGTCATCGGACTGCAGCAGCGAATCGTTGCGCGGGAAAACCCAGATATTCCAACTGTTGCTCACCGCATCCCCGACCTCCAGCCGGAGGGTCAGCCGCTGGGGTCCGCGAATCCGGTCGAGGGGAACCGAGAATTCGCCGAGCGGGAAAACCCCGTCCTTGCCGACGGAACGGGTTCCGAGCGATCCCCGGGCGACCGAGGCTCCGGAACTGTCGAGCAGCGACCAGCGGATCCGGACCTTTCCGAGTTCCGAAGCACCGAAGTTGTAGACCTCGGCCCGGGCCGTGAAGGTCTCACCCTCGTACCAGGAGCTCTTCGCGTAGCGCAGCAACGCCACGGTCGGAGCACAGAAGGCTCTCCACTGTTCGGGAGTCACCAACCCCTTCGAATCCCAGAAGGGGTCGAGAATCCCCACCGGTGCATAACCCTGCCCGGGAAAATCATTGAGCGAAAGGAGCTGGAATCCGGCCGATCTGGACGAACGGAGCAATGCCTCGATCACGGCCTTGTACTCCACGACGGTGAGAGTTCCCGAGGCCCGGAAGAAATCGTATGCCTGATCGAGCATGCCGTTCCGTTCGAGCATCTCGCGCCAGAGTTCGAAGTTCCGGGCCCGGACCGGACCGGTGAATTTTTCGATCTCGCGGAAATCGGGATAGATACACCGCTGCCCCGATTCGTGGGAGATCACCGGCACATCGACATCCGACTCGCGGTTGCGGTCCCAGTCGGTCGTCGGGCGTCCTTCGTAGACCTTGACGGGACCCTTGTTGGTCTGCTGCGAGACGTAGAACTGGTCCGACGGAATCCGCGTACGGGCCGTCGATCCGCTGTAAAGGTGCCGGTCGTCGAGGGCACGGGCCGTTGCGGTCAGCTCCTCGATGAAATCGTAATTGCCCGTGATTTCGTTTCCGTTGCAGTAGAGGATGAACGAGGGATGGTTGCCGTACTCCCTGAGAATGGCGCGCATCTCCCGGCGGAAGAAGTCGTAACGGGCCGAATCGGGCTCGGCATCCTTGCCCCACATCGGCATCTCGACCTCCAGATAGACCCCATGCCGGTCGGCAGCCCGGAAAGCCGCACGCGGCGGACACCAGGAGTGGAAACGGATGTGGTTGAGGCCGTATTCCTTGACGATCGACATGATCCGCTCCCACTCGGCATCCCCGACGGGAGCATGTCCCGTTTTGGGGAACACGGCATTTTCGACCGTTCCCCGCAGGTGGATCGGACGGCCGTTGAGCAGGACGTGATTCCGGCCCTGCGCCACTTCGCGCAATCCGAAATCGACCGTTTTTTCATGTTCGTACGAGGAGCCTCCGGCCTGTGTGAGGAGCCGGCAGCGCAACGTGTAGACAACAGGCGAGAACTCGTCCCAGAGCCGGGCACCGTCACCCAGCGGAAGGCGCCCCGAGATCCGGAGTTCCGCCCCGTCGCCGCGTACGGGGAGCTCACGCTCGACTTCGACGCCGTTGCCCGATACCGAGACGAGGGCCTTGCCTTCGAAGGGTCTCCCGGTCCGGTTCCCGACGGTGAGACGCACCTCAACGCTCCTGTCCGCCACCCGGGGATAGGGTTGCAGCTCCTCGATGCAGACGGGATCCACGGCCACGAGTTTCATCTCACCCAGAATGCCGTTCCAGTTGATCTGTGTAAACTCCGTATGGGCGTGGTTCCACTTGTGGGTATCGTAACGGTAGCGGTTGTCGATGCAGACCGTAATGCGGTGCTTCTTCCCGGGGGTGATGAAATCGGTCAGTTCGTGGTTGTGGGGCACGCTGATGTAATCGATCCGGCTCACCTCCTTCGTATCGACCCATACGGAACTGAGCCAGTGCGTCCGCTCGAAATAGAGGAAAATGCGTTTGCCGGCCCATTCGGCCGGGAATTCGATGTCGCGCTGGTACCAGGCGGGAGCCATGTATTCATAAAGACGCGTCAGCCGGTCGACATGACGGTAGGGGCTCTCGTAGCCGATACCATAGTCGTCGGTGATCCCGGGCAATACGATGCTGTCGGGCAGCATGTGGTTGTACCTCGGCGAGAGCGATCCCCGGCGGAAATCCATCACGTCGGTCTGGAAGCGCCAGACGCCGGAGAGATCCACCTCGCAGGTCTGGGCCGCAGCCGGGACTCCGGCCGCCAGAAGGCCCAGTCCGAGGAGCCAATTTCTGAAGATTCGGTTTTTCATGAATGCAGTAGTTTCAGATTCCGGACAACCCGCCTGCGACAGGCCACAGGCGGGTCCTCCGCCGCCGGATCCTCTCCGACCCGGCATCACCCCCGGCACGCCGATTCCGCATCCGGAATCCGGGGCGACTCAAGCGTGCAGCAAGCCTCTGAGGCGTGTGAGCGCCTCGAGGTAATAGTAGTCCGCGTAGGTCAGCGGAGCATCGACCTCCGAATCGAACGGATAGGCTCCGGTGCCGTGCATGAGGATAAAATTGCCGTTCTCCCCCACCGGAGCGGTGTACTCGGGCGAAGCCAGCGTCCGGATCTGCCGGATGGCGAAATCCCGGAAGGTCTGCGACTCCTCCCCTTGGGTGAACCCGCTCAGTTCAAGCAGGGCCGAGGCCATGATGGCTGCAGCCGAAGCGTCACGCGGCGTCTCGGGCCCCGCCGGGGCATCGTAATCCCAATAAGGGATACCGTCGTCGGGCATGTTGGGATGTTCGAGCAGGAAGTGTGCGATGCGACGGGCCTGTTGCAGGTAGCGGTCGTCGCCCGTCCAGCGATACATGCAGGTATAGCCGTAGAGGCCCCAGGACTGTCCGCGACTCCAGGCCGAATCGTCGGAGAGGCCCTGATGGGTCTGTTTCAGATGGGGTTTGCCCGAAAGCGTATCGTACGAAACGACATGCCACGAACTGCCATCCGGACGGAAATGGTGCTCCAGCGTCTTGTCGGCATGCGAGCAGGCCATTTCACGCAGGGTGGAATCTCCGGAATTCTCCGCGGCCCACATCAACAGTTCCAGATTCATCATGTTGTCGATGATGACCGGATACTGCCATTTTTCCCGGCTGTGGTCCCACGAACGGATGAGTCCCACCTCGGGACGGAAGCGCGTGGCCAGCGACCGGGCGCCGTTCAAAAGCACCTGGCGATAGGTGGAGTCTCCCGTCAGACGCAGTCCGTTTCCGAAACTGCAGAAAAGCATGAAGCCCACGTCGTGATTGTCGGTCGTGAACTGCTCGCGCTCAACCCGGGCCGTATAGAGGCGGGCATACTCCAGCACTTCGGGATTGCGGTTGTTTTCGTAGAGATACCACAGCGTCCCGGGAAAAAATCCGCTACACCACCACCGCGAATCCGACGAGACATCCTCGCCGTGTTCCCAGCTTTGCGGCAGACGCCCATCCTGGTCGCGGTATTTCGCGGCGAGCAGCAAGGCCTGCCGTTCAGCCCGGACCAACGCCTCGTCGACAAGCTCATTCAGCGGTTGGGGGGCGTCTCCGGCACAGCCGACAAACAGCAGAAGCGTCAGAACAGAGAGTGTGATCTTTTTCATTTGCAGGGTGTTTACGGTTATCGGAGAGTCCGTTGCCGCCGGATGTCGTCACGACGGACGGGATCCGACGGCAAGGCTCCGACAACCCGGTTCATATCCGGCCGGGAATCAGTTGATCCGGACTTCGTGAAGTTTGACCCAGCCGTCCGCACTCTTTTCGTTGTTGACAGCGATCTGAATGGCCGGGCTTACCTCCTCCTTCGAGGTGTCGACAATACCGATACCCCAGGTATAGTTTCCGGCGGGGAGGTCGATGGCCGGCGTTTCGAAGGTATAAGTGAAGGGTTTGCTCTCCACCCAGGTCGAAGGTTCGCAGTTTCCGTCGACGAAGACCCGCTGCGCCTTGTCCGACTCGTCGAGCAGGGCAAAAGCCACCTTGTATTTGTAGTTCCACTGAGGCAGGTTGTTCGGCATGTAGCCCCAACCCATGTTGCGCCAGCGCGAAGAGACCTTCACGCGGCTGCCGGCACTCACCTGGTCGGGAACGACCACCTGATCGGGATAAAGGCGGTAACCACCCTCGGAAACGAAGCTCTGAACCAGATCAAACGCGTCGTTGAACCACGACTGGGTCTCCGCACCCACGCGGAAGTCCATCATGTTGACATGCGCCTCGGCCGAAGCGTCGTACTCACCCCGACGGACATCCTCGGGATGTCCCTGGCGATAGCCTGCCGGATCATTCCAGTAGGAGTGGCTGCTGACGATGTAGCCTCCCTCCATGATGATGGGAACCTTGTAGCGCCACTGTGCGGCAATGGCCTTCTCCCAGGTGGAATAACCCCATCCCGAATCGTTCATGCCGAACGCATCGTGACGCAGGCAATAACCGTTGGAGATCGCCAGAGCGACCAGGCT
>CALUIG010000084.1 GCA_944320625.1 uncultured Alistipes sp. | reverse complement strand
CCCGGGTTTCGACTCCTGAGTGGGGAGGGTCCAAGGGGGGGGGTCCAAGGAGGGGCAGGCATGAAAAAGCCCGGACGCCTGTGGCATCCGGGCCCGGATTCATGCCCCGAGGGATCAGGCCGTGGCGTTTTCGAGCTTGCGCATGATCGAGAAGATGAAGAGTGCCGAAAGCAGGCACAGCACGATCAGCACGCTCCAGACCATCCACAGCGCCATACCGCTGCCCCAGAGGTAACCGATGAGCGACGTGGCGTAGTTGCCGATTGCCGTAGCCGCAAACCAGCAGCCCATCATCATACCCTTGTACTTGGGAGGAGCCACCTTCGAGACGAACGAGATACCCATCGGCGAGAGCAGCAGCTCGGCGAAGGTCAGCACCAGATAGGTCGAGATCAGCCAGTTCTGCGACACGAACGTATCGCTCGCGCCCGCAGCCTTCACCTCGGCCGGAGACATCAGCCCCATCGAACCGATCGTCAGGATCAGGAAGCCGACAGCCGCGATGATCATACCCAGCCCGATCTTGCGCGGAGCCGAAGGCTCCTTGCCCTTGCGGGCCAGGGCCGTGAAGATCGCCACCGAGATGGGCGTAAGCCCTACGACATAGAAGGGATTGAACTGCTGGAACTCTTGCGGCAGGATATGCACCGGATCAGGCGTAAGCGTATAGCGGTAGATCAAGGCACCCACGGCGACAGCGAACGCAGCGGCACTGATGAGTTTGCCGCGTCCCTTCTCCGACTGGAAGAATCCCACGATGCCGTAGACTCCCACGAGCACCAGGACCAGATTGAAGATGTCGAAGCCCATGCGGGTAACACCCGTCGCCTCGGAGGTCGTATAGTCGCGGGCGAAGAAGGTCATCGTCGAACCGTTCTGGTGGAAGGCCATCCAGAAGAAGATCACCACCGCGAAAACGAGCATCAGAGCCGTGATGCGCGACTTGGTCTGTGCAGGGGTCAGCTCGGCGGTCTTCACTCCGGAAGCCGATGCGGCCTCGGCCTGCTGCTTGGCCGTCACGTCGGCATGCTTGAAGGTCCGGCGGAAGCCCACGTAGATCAGATAGGAGACCACCAGCGAGACGCATGCCACTCCGAAGCCCATGTTGTAGGCCGTGGAGAGCTTTTCGATGTAATGGCGCGAGAACTCGCCCAGGTCGGTTATGGCCGTACCCATCGAGGCGGCCAGTTCCTGAAGTTTTGCCAGCGGCTCGGCGGGCATCTGTTCGCCCAGTTCCAGATACTGATGGGCAAGGGCCGGAATCTGGCCGTTGTAAACCAGGCCGTCCTGAGCCAGGAAGTGATTGGTAATCCACTTGGCCATGCCCGGAGCGAACATCGCACCGATGTTGATGGCCATGTAGAAGATCGAAAAGGCATTGTCACGTTTCGACTGGTAGGCCGGATCATCGTAGAGATTGCCCACCAGCACTTGCAGGTTTCCCTTGAAGAGGCCCGTGCCGCAGGCGATCAGCGTCAGAGCCCCGAACATCATCGCCTGACCCGCGAAACCCGTACCCGTCGGGATGGAGAGCAGCGCATAGCCCGCGAACATCACGAAAATACCCAGCGTAACCATCTTCCCGAACCCGAACTTGTCGGCGAGAATGCCGCCGAAGAAGGGCATGAAATAGACCGCAGCGAGGAAGATGCCGTAAATCTGGGTTGTAACCGCTTCGGTGTAGCCGAATTTCGCTTGCAGAAACAGCGTGAAGATCGCAAGCATGGTATAGTAGCCGAAGCGCTCGCCCGTATTGGCCAGCGAAAGGGCGTACAAACCTTTGGGTTGTCCTTTGAACATAGTAATTAATGTGGAATTGGTAAACGTTTTTTTGTTCGCCGACAAAGATAGAAAAATTTTTCATATATTTGTAAGAGATAGGATACGCCGCGACAAAATTCACGGGCCGACACGCCTTTTTTTGCTCCCGGCACTCCCGATTTCACCCCCGATTTATGGAAAAGACCCCCGATATGGAAAAAACAGAGAAAAGACTCCCGATCGTCGAACGCGACGAATGGCTCCAACCCGTCGAGGAGCAGATGAACCGCCGGCATGCCCGCTATGAAGCCAAAATACAGGAGATCGAACGATCCGCCGGGTCGATCGTCGACTACGCAAACGGATACCGCTATTTCGGCTGGCAGTGGGACGACACGCTCGACGGCTGGTGGTTGCGCGAATGGCTGCCCGGGGCCCACGACGTCTATGTCTTCGGCGATTTCAACAACTGGCAGCGCACTGAAATCCGGATGCACCGCGAAGCCTCCGGAGTCTGGAGCGCCTTCTTCCCCGCAGCCATGTACCGCGACCGGCTCACCCACGGATCGCTCTACAAGATCCACGTCCACGGGGACAACGGATGGATGGACCGCATCCCGGCCTATGCCCGCCGCGTGGTCCAGGACGATACGACCAAGGACTACACGGCACAGTTCTGGCAGCCCGCCGAACCCTTCGACTGGCAGGGAGACAACTTCGACGCCTCGAAAAACGGAAGCCTGCTGATCTACGAGGCTCACGTCGGCATGGCCCAGGAGCGCGAAGGTGTAGGAACCTACCGCGAATTCACCGAGAAGATCCTCCCGATCATCAAGCGAGACGGATACAATGCCGTGCAGCTCATGGCCATCGCCGAACACCCCTACTACGGGTCGTTCGGCTATCATGTGTCGAGTTTCTTCGCACCCTCGTCGCGCTGCGGAACCCCCGAGGAGCTCAAGGAGCTGATCCGACGCGCCCACGAACTCGGACTGGCCGTCATCATGGACCTCGTGCACGCCCATTACGTCAAGAACCTCAACGAGGGAATCAACGAACTCGACGGGACGGACCACCTCTACTCGAAACCCGGAGAGGCCGGGAACCAGCCCTACTGGGATTCGAAACTCTTCGACTACGGCAAGGAGGAGGTGCAGCACTTCCTGCTCTCGAACGTCAAGTACTGGCTCGACGAGTTCCACTTCGACGGATTCCGCTTCGACGGCGTGACCTCGATGATCTACCACCACCACGGCTACGTCTCGTTCGACGCCCGCGAGCGCTTCTTCGACGAGGGGGTCAACGAGGACGCCATCGCCTACCTCACGCTCGCAAACCGACTCGTCCACGAATTCCGCCCCGCGGCCGTCACCATCGCCGAGGATGTCAGCGGAATGCCCGGGATGTGCATCCCGATCGACGACGGAGGAATCGGATTCGACTACCGCCTCGGCATGGCCATCCCCGACTTCTGGATCAAGCTCCTGAAGGATATTCCCGACGAGGATTGGAACATCTGGGAGATGTGGTCCGTCATGACCGACCGTCTGCCCGATGTCAAGACCGTGGCCTACGCCGAGTCGCACGACCAGGCACTCGTCGGTGACAAGACCATCGCCTTCCGGCTGATGGACAAGGAGATGTACTTCCACATGGACCGCGCCTCCGAAAACCTCATCATCGACCGCGGCATGGCCCTGCACAAGATGATCCGCCTGATGACCATCTCCACCGGCGGGCAGGCCTACCTCAACTTCATGGGCAACGAGTTCGGACACCCCGAATGGATCGACTTCCCGCGCGAAGGAAACGGATGGAGCTATGCCCATGCCCGGCGCCAGTGGTCGCTCGCCCGAAACGGGCTGCTCAGATACGTCTGGCTCGGGGATTTCGACCGCGCAATGATCCGACTCATCAAGAAATACAAGGTCCTCGCCGACGGTTATGCCTGGAATCAGCTCATGGACGAGCAGAACAAGACGATGGTCTTCTCGCACGGGCGTCTGCTCTTCGTCTTCAACTGGCACCCCACGGCCTCGATTCCCGACTACGAACTGCCGGTCCAGGGTCCGGGCAAGTACGTGCCGATCCTCTCGACCGACGAGAAGCGTTTCGGCGGGCAGGAGCGGCAGTCGATGGATTCCGAGCACTTTTCGTTCAACGTCGAGGACGAAGCCGGAAACAAGTACCCGCGGATCCGCATCTACAACACCTCGCGCACCGCAACGGTCTACCTCCGCAAACGGTAGGAGGAAGATGCTCCGGAACGGGAAAGCCCCGGCGAACCGTACAAGGTTCACCGGGGCTTTTTTTCGATACCGCAGCCGGGGGGGGCTAAACCTTCATCAGCGAGCGCACCACGTGCAAAGCCTGCCCGTAATCGGGTTCGTTCGTCACCTCGGGGACATACTCCACGTAACGCACCGTATCGTCGCGGTCGACGACCACCACGCCTCGGGCCAGAAGCCGGAAGCCCTCCAGCACGAAACCGTACTTCAATCCGAAATCCAGTTCGCGGTAATCCGAAAGGACGTGCACCCGGTCGATCCCCTCGGCGGCACAGAAGCGCTTCTGCGCAAAGGGCAGGTCCACCGAAATCGAAAGCACAACCACCTCATCGCCCAACTGGACGGCTTCGCGGTTGAAGCGGATGTTCTGCAGCGAGCAGACCGGGGTGTCGACCGACGGAAAGACGCTGTAAATACGCACCTTGCCGTAGTAACGGTCCGACGGCACGCATTGCAGCGCACTGTCCACAAGGGTAAACGACGGGGCCTTCTCCCCCACTTCGCAATGCCGGCCAAGAAGTCTCACCGCCTTGCCGCCGAAAGTTACCTGATATTCCATAGTCCGAAAGTTTTACGGACGGCAAGACACAAATCCGGTGCCGGAAGCCTCACTTTCCCGTCGTAATCCGGCGGACCGCCGCCGCGACCCGTCCGTAGAGATCCGGGAGATCCACACCGACCACCCGGCGCTCCTCGACAACGATCCGCCCGTCGACCACCACCGTCTCGACATCCGCCGCCTTGCCGCAGTAGACCAGATTGGAGACGACATCGTGGAGCGGCTGCAAATGGGGTTTCTGAAGGTCCACCACGATCAGGTCCGCCAACGCACCCTCGCGCAGCACGCCCAGGTCGCCGTCGGCATACCCCATGGCCCGGGCGCCGTTGACCGTGGCCATGCGCAGCGCCTCCCAGGCCGGGAGGGCCGTCGGATCGCCCGTGGCGGACTTCTGCAGGAAGGTTGCCGTACGCAGCTCCTCCCACAGGTCCAGATCGTTGTTCGAGCAGGTGCCGTCCGTGGCCACCGTCACCAGTGCCCCGGCCCTGCGCAGCGCCTCCACCGGAGCCACCCCGCTCGAGATCTTCATGTTGCTCTGCGGATTGTGCGAGACCGTCACCCCCCGCGATGCGAGGATTCCGATGTCGGAGGCCCCGACATGAACGCAGTGGGCCCCGATACAGCGCCGGTCCAGCAGCCCCAACGTGTCGAGATGCTCGACCGGCGTACAGCCGTAGCGCTCACGAACGATCCGCATCTCATCCTGCGTCTCGGCAATATGGGTCGTCAGATGCAGCCCGTAACGGTCGGCCAGGTCCTTGCCACGTTCCAGATTCCGGGGCGAAACCGTATAGGGAGAATGGGGCGCCACGGCAATCCGGACCCGTCCGCTGCCCGCCGCAGCCAGCTGCACGGCCTCCTCGATCTGGGGAAACACCTCATCGACATTCGAATCGAAGTAGTTGCAGCCCAGCATCGCCCGGATGCCCAGTCCTTCGACGACCTCCACACAGCGGTTCTCGAAGTAGTACATGTCCACGAACGACGTCACGCCGCCCAACAACAACTCCACAATGCCCAGCGTCATGCCCAGCGCCACGTCGTCGGGCGTCTGACGCGATTCGAAGGGCCAGATGTAGTCGTTGAGCCACGTCATGAGCGGGATGTCGTCGGCATAGCTGCGTTGGAGCGTCATGGCCGCATGGCAATGCGTGTTGACCAGCCCCGGCATGACGAGGCGTCCGCGGCAGTCGATCTCGCGCAGATCCGGATGCGTACGCCGGAAGGCATCGGCTTCAGCCTGCGATGCGGTGACCAGCGCCACCCGGTTGGCTTCGACACCCACCCAGCCCGTAAAATAGGGCACACCGTCCTTCGGAGCCGTCATCGGCAAGACCGTTGCATTTGAAAATAGAAGCGACATAAATCGTCTGTTTTTACCTGGTTTTGACTTTCATCCGGTCGGTTTTGACCTTCCGGGGCTCCCCGTCGATGGAGTTTCCCTGCACGGTGAGGATGTCCCGGCCGTCGACCGAATTCGAATAGATCTGGATCACCTTGTTGAAGGTTCCCGGTTCACTCTTGTGCGGCTGATAGACGATGCGGATCTCCCCCGAATCGGCCGGAGCCACCGGACGCTTGGGATACGACGCCCGGATGCACGAACACGACGTAATGACACGCAGCAGCACCAGCGGCTTCGAACCGTCGTTCACAAACCGGAAGACATGCTCCAGGTCTCCGCCCCGGCGCGGCACGTCCCCGAAATCCCATGCGGTCTCTTCCAGGTGCAGATGCGCAGCTCCTTCCGCAGGAGGTTCCGCACCGGAAATTCCGCGGGTTCCGCCGTATGCTCCCGTGAGGAGCAGGCTGCACAGCAGTATCGACAATCTCTTTTTCATGGCTCCGAAACCGTTAATTCAACTTGAAAACATAGGTGATGGTTCCGCCCTGTACCGCCGCACGGCTCTCCGTGAAGCGGGCCTTCAGCGCCGCAGCGCGTGCCGCGGCAACCAGTTCCGGGGCATCCGTCGTCGAGCCCACCGGCTCGTACGAGGCGCCCGTCACATGTCCTCCGGCATCCACCGTCACGCGGATCACCACCTTGCCGCTCTTCCCGCCCGGGTAGGCCGGACGCGGAAGATCGCCCACCAGTCCCCGGCCCTGGAGTCCCCGGTCCAGTTGGTCCAGACCGTCGGGGTTCAGACCGGGACCCGTTCCGGAGGCCTTGTCCTCGCCTTGCGGAGCCCGCGGATTCCCCGCATTGTCGGGTTCGTCCGCCCCGCCCCGGTTCATCTTGAAGAGGGCCTTGGGATTCGGGGTCTGCGTCACCTCGTCCTTGCCCGCGGCCTGTGCGACCTCCTCCACGGGTGCCGCCTCGTCGTGCACGCGCGGCTCCTGCGCCACCTTCACCGGCGGCTTCGGAGGTTCCACGACGGGAGGCTCGGTGAAGTCCACGAGGATCGTGTCGCCCGGCTTTTCCAGCGCCGGCGTGAAGTCGAACGTCACCAGCGCGAACGA
Organism: uncultured Alistipes sp.; assembly: GCA_944320625.1. Lineage (GTDB taxonomy): Bacteria > Bacteroidota > Bacteroidia > Bacteroidales > Rikenellaceae > Alistipes. Next base: position 1,477 of record CALUIG010000084.1, on the reverse strand, counting down.
ACCCGCGAGCAGCACGCCGTAGGCCGCCGCCGCAATCACCGCCCAGCGGCGGGGTGACTTATTGTCAGGGTCATAATAATACATAAGCTTCTTTTTTCCGACAGCCGGACGTCCTCCCCGCCGCAAAGCGGAACCCGGGCCCCGCCGAGGCGGGGATTCCGGCAACGGGTCAGACCTGCAGCCCCAACCGCCGTCCGCAACAACGGCCGGATGGTCCGCAATGGCATCCGGCTACCGCGGAGTGGTCGCCAATATCAGTTTGTAGTTGTTGTCCTTGGCGATGTTCATCACCTTGACCACCTCGTCGACGGCCACCGACTTGTCGCAGTGCAGCGATACGGTGGCATCCTTCTGTCCGTCGAGCCGGGCCTTCAGCGCCCGCTCCACACCCTCGATCGAACCCACCTCCTGCAGCTCCACGTAATAACGGTACTTCCCGCCCGTATCCTGCACCGAAACCGTTGTCATTGCCTTGTCCTTCAACTGGTTCGAGCTTTTCGGAAGCATCAGTTTCAAGGCGTTGGGATTGATCAGCGTCGTGGCGATCAACAAGAAGAGCAGCAGCAGGAACATCAGGTCGGTCATCGACGACGCCGAAAACGATTTATCGACTTTCGATCCGTGTTTGATTGCCATGGCAAGCTATTTTTGAACGGGTTGATTCAGAATGTCCATGAAGGCGATCGAGTTGGCCTCCATCTGGAAGACGAGCTTCTCGATGCGCGCCACCAGGTAGTTGTAGCCGAAATAGGCCGGGATGCCGACGATCAGACCGCCGACGGTCGTGACCATCGCCACGTACATGCCGCTGGCCAGCAGCGCCAGATCCACCGTACCGCCCGCAGCCGACATGTCCATGAAGGTCTGCACCATACCGAGCACCGTTCCGAGGAATCCCAGCATCGGGGCGCCTCCGGCAATCGTCGCCAGGAACGGAAGTCCGTTCTCCAGTTTCGAGACCTCGAGGTTCGCCACGTTCTCAATGGCCGTCTGCACGTCGCCCATCGGGCGTCCGATCCGCTCGATGCCCTTCTCGATCATCCGAGCAATCGGCGTGTCGGTCTTCTTGCACAGATTCACCGCCGTGGCAATCTTCCCGTCGGAGATATAGTCCCGGATCCGGTTCATGAAGTTCATGTCCAGCACCGACGCCCGGCGGATGGCCAGAAAGCGCTCCACGAAGATGAAGATCGTCACACCGCCCAGGGCCAGCAGCGGCCACATCAGCCAGCCTCCCTTGGTAAAGAGCGTCCACAAGCCCATTCGGGTCTCCTCACTTACGACCACCGCTTCGGCGGCCTGCAAAAATGTTGTCATACCGTTTTTTGTAAATTAGTGTTTTCTATTATGAGTTGTCCTTTCCGTTTTCCGTCCCTTGGGCTCCGTGTCCCGATGCCGGCATATCCTCCTCGACCGCTTCCGCATGGGGCTCCTCCTCCATCGGCCCGAACGGCCGCTGATCCCCGGCCGCCTCCCG
>CALUIG010000083.1 GCA_944320625.1 uncultured Alistipes sp. | reverse complement strand
TTGCGGCCTCCGCGGCACGGACCCCTCCTTTTGATACCGGGATCCCCGCCTTCTTGCGGCCTCTTTACCCCCCCCCTTGACGCGGGAGTTTCATGCCTTTCGGGCGATTACTTCATCACCACCTGCGTTTGCCCGATCAGACGTCCTTCGCAATAGAGTTCGATCGAGTAGGTTCCGGGCGCGAATCCCGAGGAGTTGAAGTAGATACCCACTTCGAGATCCTGGTTCTGGTAGTCGACCTCTCGCATGGCCGAATAGCTCAGGCGTTCCCCCTCGAATTCGAAGGTCGGCATCTGTTCGGTGGTCAGGACATAGCCGTCAGGCGAGGTGATCCGCACATATACGGCCTTGTTTCCGGGCGTTGCCAGTTCGTTTGCCGAGAGGACGAAGTCGACCCGCAGCCGAGATGCGTTTTTCACGCGTGAAACGGGGTTGCTGCGGTCGTTGAGACCTGTCAGCCGGATATCGCGGGCGCGGAGAACCGACCCGACCTTGACCTTGTTGTCGAGTTCTGCAGCCTTTTCTTCGGCCATTTCGGCCCGTAGTTTGGCGGATGAGATCTCCTTGCGGTATCCGACGTTCTCCTTGATGAGTTGTTTGTTGAGCGTATTGAGCGAGTCGATCTGGCGGACGTACCCCTTCATGATGGTTCTGAGAGTTCCGACCTCCTTTTCGTACTGTTTGATTTTTGCCAGATTCCACGAACGCTCCTTTTTGAGTCGGTTCATGAGTGAATCGGCGCGTTCACGTTCGATGTCGAGGCCTCGGGAGATCGAGTCGTTGGAGATCTGGAGGTTGTCGTAGTCGTTCATGAGGCGTCCCAGGTCGCTTTGGATCGAGTCCCGGTCGGCGCGCAGGATCTCGTTGTCGAGCATCTGCTGGTGGTGGATGCTGAAGTAGAGGGCGGAGATCGCCACGAGGATGACCGAGAGGATGATGATGACGATTCGGTATCCGCGGATGGATTTTCCGGCATCGGGCTGCGGAGTCGTGAAGTCGTCGTCTTCGAATTCCGAAGGATCGTATCCCTGTCTGTTTTCCATAGGAGGGTGGTTTTTGCGGCGCGGGGCTTATTGGGGTCCGGATGGTGCGGGGGTCGGTATGGTTTCTTCGACCTCCGGGACGGTCCCGGAGCCGGGTGCCGGGGTGTTATCTTGGGCAAAGATAGTGAAAAAACCGGAATCTGAAAGCCACTCCGGTGATACTTTGCGAGGGGGTCTCGGGCCGGTATCCGGAGTTTTCGGGGCCCGGGCCGCTTCCCGGGAGGGGCGGGGACCTACCGGATGAGACTTTCCAGGGGGTATTTCAACCCCTTGTATCCGGAGATATATGCCTGGATGCTTCCGATCTTGACCGGGGATTCGATGTAGAGCGGGATTTTGTTGCGGTCGTCGGAGACCCAGATGGTGAAGATGGTCCCGTCGGTAAACGAATAACCTTCGGTGGTTCCGAGCTGGCATTCGAACTTCAGGGTCCGGAACCGTCCTATGTTCCGGATCTTCTTGTTTTCACGTCCGAGATAGCGGTAGTGTATGTGCTTGATGGTATCCTGTAGGATCATCTGCAGGGTCCCGGGCTCTCCGACGCGGAAATCCTCGGCTTCGGCGGACCTCAGGGTGAAGAAGAGCGAGATGGCGTCCATGCTTTCGGTTGTCAGGGTCATCTCCTTCTCCTGGAAAGGCTTCTGGCGGCTCCGCCACCGGGTCCGGACCGTGGAGTCGGGCCAGAGATAGGTGTAGTAGCTCTGGAAGGTGTAGTCCCCCTCGCGGAGGTCGCTTTCGAATCGTACGGGGCGCAGCGATTCGGGATCGATCCACACGCGGTATATATCCTCCAGGTTATAGAACCATCGGTAGGTGGGGAGGGTCCGGCCGATTCCCTCGACGCGGTATCGGGTTACGCCGTCCGTCTGCTCCTCGTAGGTGCAGATTTCGACGGATCCGACCTCGGTGTTCGGGAACATCTTGGCCTTGTAGCTCACGCGGTAGAAGAGTTGCTCGCCCGGGTGGTAGAGCTGTGCGGCGAGCGGCGAGGCCGCCACGAGGAGGAGTATGCTGAAAAGAAGTCGTTTCATCGGAGTGAGTATTTAAGGAATGAACGTTTTTTCCGGGTTTTATATTACGAGATTCGGGAAAAATCGATCTCTTCGCGTCCCGAATAGCGGCGGCGCAGGGTCTCCAGCCCTCGGTTCGGGGGTTGAGAGAGGGTCGGGTCGTCGGCGAGCAGAGCGGCGGCGGCTTCGCGCGATACGGTGAGAATCTGTACGTCGGCCGTGGGGCTTGCGATCTTCAGATCGAAGGCCATGCCGCTTTGGAGCGTTCCGTTGATGTCACCGGCGCCGCGCAGCTTGAGGTCGAGTTCCGCGAGGCGGAATCCGTCGTTCGTTTCGCACATGGCGTCGAGCCGGGCCCGGGATTCCCGGGATAGTTTTTCACCGGACATGAGGATGCAGTACGACTGTTCTCCTCCGCGGCCTACGCGCCCGCGCAGCTGGTGCAGTTGGGAGAGTCCGAATCGTTCGGCGGATTCGATGACCATGACGGTGGCGTTCGGGACATCGACGCCCACCTCGATCACCGACGTGGCGACCAGGATCTGAGCCACTCCCTCCTTGAATTGCCGCATCGACTCCTCCTTGTCTGCGGGTTTCATCTTGCCGTGGCAGATGGCCGTGACGTAGTGCGGCAGGGGGAAGTCGCGTGAGATGGCCTCGTATCCGTCTGTCAGGTCCTTGTAGTCCATGGCCTCGGACTCCTTGATGAGCGGATAGACGATGTAGACCTGGCGGCCCTTGGCAATCTCCTGTCGCATGAAGCCGAAGAGTTTGAGCCGTGCGGCATCGGTGTAGTGATAGGTCTTGATGGGGCGTCGTCCGGGCGGGAGTTCGTCGATTACCGAGACGTCGAGATCGCCGTAAAGGGTCATGGCCAGTGTACGGGGAATCGGCGTTGCGGTCATCACGAGGATGTGAGGCGGCTGTGCGTTCTTGGTCCAGAGTCGTGCACGCTGCTCGACGCCGAACCGGTGCTGCTCGTCGATGACGACGAATCCGAGGTTCGAGAACTGCACGCGGTCCTCGATCAGGGCATGGGTACCGATCAGGATGTCGACCTCTCCCGAGGCGATTCCTTCGAGGGCTTCGCGCCGTTCGCGGGTCTTCGAGGCTCCGGTGAGGATGGCGACCTTCACCTCCATGCCGTCGAGCATCCTGCAAATGGTCGAGAAGTGCTGGCGGGCGAGGATCTCGGTGGGGGCCATCATACAGGCCTGGTATCCGTTGTCGACGGCCAGGAGCATCGACATCAGGGCCACGAGGGTCTTGCCGCTTCCGACATCGCCCTGCAACAGGCGGTTCATCTGAAATCCCGAGACGGTATCCTTGCGGATTTCGCGGATCACGCGCTTCTGGGCTCCGGTCAGCGGGAAGGGCAGTTTTTCGTTGTAAAAGGTGTTGAAGACACCCCCGACCTTGGGGAAGAGAAATCCGTTGCTTTTCGAGAGCCGTGCCGTGCGACGCTGCTGGATGTTGAGCTGTACGCCGAGCAGTTCCTGGAATTTCAGCCGATACTGGGCCTGGCGGAGCGCCTCCTGCGATTGCGGGAAGTGGATGTTGTAGAGGGCATCGCGCAGGGAGACCAGGCCGTATCGGACCTTCAGATCCTCCGGGAGGGGATCCGCGATGCGGTCGCGGGCCAGTGCCCAGGCGTTGCAGACGATCTGGTACATGCCCTTTGTGCCGAGGACGTTGGCGAGTTTTTCGGTCGAGGGATAAATACCCTGCATCCCGCTTTCGGCCTTGCGCGAGAGGGCCTGTTCGATGGTTTCCAGTTCGGGGTGGGCGATCGAGAGCTCTCCCCGGAAGAAGTTCGGACGTCCGAAGACGAGGTATTCTCGTCCCACTTCGACCCGTTTTTCGATCCACTTGATGCCCTGGAACCAAACGAGTTCGGCCGCTCCCGAGGCGTCCTGGACATGGACCGTGAAGCGTCGTTTGCGACCTGTTCCGGCATACGCGACGCCGCTGACCCGGGCGCGGAACTGGACATAGGACAATCCGGCCGCATCGGAGATCTCCGCGATGCGGTAGATGCGTGTGCGGTCGATGTAGCGGAAGGGGTAGTGGCTGAGCAAGTCCCCCACGGTCCGGATCCCCAGTTCCCGATCGAGAAGTTTGGCCCGGGCTTCGCCGACTCCCGCGACGAATTTTATATCGTTGTCGAGTATGTCCACCCGACAAATATAGTGAATTTTCCGTATCTTTGCCGTAAACGGGAAAACTATGGATCTGACAAAATACGGACGCCGCCCGACATGCGAGGTACGGATCGGGCGGATGACGATCGGCGGCCATTCCGCGATTGCGGTGCAGTCGATGACCAATACGGATACGAACGATACGGCGGCGAGCGTTGCCCAGATCGAGCGGATCGACCGGGCCGGGGGTAAGATCGTGCGACTGACGGCCCAGGGTCGTCGGGAAGGGGAGAATCTGGCGAATATCGTTCGGACGCTGCGGTCCGACGGCTTCGATACGGCCATCGTGGCCGACATTCACTTCGTCCCGGAGGTGGCTGCCATTGCCGCGAAATATGTCGACAAGGTGCGGATCAATCCCGGCAACTACCGCAACGACCACGGCGAATTCGAGGCGCTGATCGAGCAGTGCCGGGAGCGGGGTGTTGCCTTGCGCATCGGGGTCAACCACGGCTCGCTTGCGAAGCGGGTCTTCGACCGTTGGGGCGATACGCCCGAGGGGATGGTTGTCTCGGCGATGGAGTTCCTGCGGATCTGCCGCGAACGCGATTTCGACCAGGTGGTTGTCTCGATGAAGTCGAGCAATACGCGGGTGATGGTGGTGGCCTACCGGCTGCTGGTTGCGGCGATGGATGCCGAGGGGATGCACTATCCGATCCACCTGGGGGTCACCGAGGCCGGGAACGGTCTCGAAGGGCGGGTGAAGAGTGCCGTGGGAATCGGGGCGCTGCTGGCCGACGGCATCGGCGATACGATCCGCGTATCGCTGACCGAGGCTCCCGAGAACGAAATTCCCGTTGCCGAGATGCTGGTCGGACACTTCGCCTCGCGTCCCGGGGAGTTCGAGGTCCGACACCCCGAACGTTACTTCCCGACCGAATACCGCCGCCGCTCACACGTCTCCATTCCGGTGACGCACGACGAACCGCTCGACGGATTCCGTATCCTGGAGTCCACTTCTGCAAATCCGACGGCCGAGTTGCGGGCCGCGATTCTGAACCTCGACAGGCCCGATGAACCGGTGGTCGTGAAGCGTCGCTACGAGGAACCCACGCTGGAGGCCGTGGCGGTGAAGGCTGCCGCCGACCTGGGTCCGCTGCTGCTTGACGGATTGGCCGACGGCCTCTGGATCGATGCTCCGGGCCATTCGGCGGCGTCGATCCGCGATGTGGAACTGATGATCCTGCAGGCGGCGCGCGTGCGCTTTTCCCATACGGAGTATATCGCCTGCCCGTCGTGCGGGCGGACGCTCTACGACATCGAGAAGACGCTTGCGGACATCAAGTCGCGGACGTCTCACCTGAAAAATCTCCGGATCGGGGTGATGGGTTGCATCGTGAACGGCCCGGGGGAGATGGCCGATGCCGACTACGGTTACGTGGGTGCGGGCCCTGGGCGTATCACGCTCTATAAGGGCGGCAAGGTGATCGTGCGCAATATTCCGCAGGAGGAGGCGCTCGACCGTCTTGTCGAACTGATCCGCGAGAACGGCGACTGGATCGAAGCCCCGGCCGACGGGCAATAAAGGCTCCGGCATTGTCCCGACCTCTTTTCGAAACGTCTATATTCTTGCGGAAATGACCATCCTTCCCCTTGCTTACCTGCCGTCGGTCTCCTATTTCACCCACCTGCTGCACGAGGAGTGCGTCGTGGATCTTGGGGAGCACTTTGTGAAGCGCTCCGAACGCAACCGTACCCGAATCCTGGCCACCGACGGTGTGATGGAACTCACGGTCCATGTCTGCCATGCGGACCGGCCGTGCCAGCCCATGCGGAGCATGCGCCTGGACTATTCGAAGCGCTGGCAGCATCAGCATTGGGGAGCGTTGGTTGCCTCCTACCGTTCGTCACCCTATTTCGACTATTACGCCGGACGTTTCGAACCCTTCTACCGACGTCCGTACGACTTTCTGGTGGATTACGACCTTGAATTGCTGGAGACGCTGTGCACGCTGGCGAAGATTCCGCTGCCTCGTCTCTCCGAGCACTATGTCGAGGCGCATCCGGGCGATCTTGACCTGCGCCCCCGACACACCAAGGGCCCGGCTTTCATTGCCGAGCCCTATTTCCAGGTTTTTTCCGACCGGCTGCCGTTCGAGTCTAATTTGTCGTTTGCGGACTTGTTGTTCGCCGAGGGACCGACAGCCGTTTCGGTTTTAGGACGTTGCCGATTCGAATAGTCACGCTGTCCCGCAAGGTTCCCGCAACGGCCTTGATTTCGACCGTTCCGCGCAGCGGGATCGAATCGGTCCGATACTGATACGGGGCATATTCGGTCAGGGCGAGGGTGTCTGTTCCCGCCGTGAGCAGGGGGATTCCGGCCGAGGAGTAGATGCGGAAGAGCTGTTTTTCCTGATCCCGGAGTCGGTGGCGTTTGTCGACGATGTGCAGGGTCGGGGTTTCGCGGTTCCACATGGCCCGGTAGAGATAGAATGCGTCCTTGTGTTCGCGCCGGTTGAGGGTGATCAGTCCCGAGCCATTGACTCCGTACGGACGTCGTGCGGATCCGTAGTCGAAGAGGTTTTCGATCCAGACGCCCCAGAAGAGCGAATCGTTCTGGAGGTTGCGTGCATACTCTTCGTGGAATCGGGTCTGTTTCTCTTCGGGGAGCCAGTTGGAGCGGGGTTCGTCCTGTGCGGTGTAGCTTTTGTGCCCGAGGAATCCGGGACCTCCGTAAGCGACTCCGGAGCGGAGGTGTCCCCAGTTTTTGTGCAGCTGGTCTCTCCAGACGATTACGTCGTCGGTCGAACCCCGTTTCCAGCCTACGGTCTGCCTCCAGACAATCAGATCGGTGATGAAATTGATGGCTCCGTCCTGGTCGCTGCATGCGACGGTTGGGCGCGAGGCATCCATTGCATGTGCCGTATCGTTGAGACGCCGCAGATAGGGCGTTGCGTCATCTCCGCGCATCCAGAGTTGCGAGAAGATGCCCCACATGATTACCGACGGGTGGTTGATGTGCTGGGCAATGATCTCTTTGAGTTGTAGTATTCCGTTTTCTTCGAATTCGGGTGTTGCGAAGTATGCCATGTCCCCGAGGAAGGGGGCACGGTGGAAGGGCATGTCGATCCAGGCGAGCAGTCCCTGTTCGTCGCATCGGTCATACAGATACTGCGCATGGGGAATGACGGCCGATCGGATGGCATTTGCCCCGATCTCCCGGACTTCGTTCAGATCGGCGTCGTAGTCCTTTGCGACGAGCGTTCCGCCCGAGAGTGCATTGTCGTGGTGGAGGACCACACCGTGCAGGGGAATCCTTGCTCCATTGATTGCCAGTCCTTTGTCCGTACTGATGTCGATGGCGCGGAATCCGGTCCGGACGACGACACGATCCGTGATGCTGTCTTCTCCGATGGCGGCCGTGACGGTGTAGAGAGCCGGGTTCCCGGGGGACCACAGTTCGGGCTCTTCGATCGCAAAGGGAACCACAACGGCTTTTCCGTCGATTTTTGCTTTCTGGCGTTTGGCGAATACCGGTTTCCCGTCAGGGTCCTCAATTTCGATATGGAGCGAGCATGTATTCTCCTCTTTTGCGGTGAGATGGACCTCGATCTCGCCCTCGACACGCTCCGCGGAGACGGCCCGGGAATGGACCAGTACACCGTCCGATCCGAGGTAGAGGGGCGAGATGGCGGTCCGTTCGGTGACGATGAGTTCGGCTTCGCGGTAGATTCCGCCATACAGATTCATGTCGGTGGAAGTCGGGAGCACGTCGTCGCGCGAGCTGTTGTTGACCACGACGAGCAGGGCGTTGTCGGTTCCGAATCGGATTTTGTCGGTGATTTCAAAGACGAAGGCCGTACCACCCCCGCGGTGAGTTCCGACATGCGCTCCGTTTACGAATACATCAGCGACACTCTGTACGCCATGGAACTTGACAAACAGACGCTTCGAGGCCCATTCCAGGGGGATGAACATCCCGTTCTGATAGTTTCCCGTTGTTTCGAGCCAGTATCCCTGTGCGAGGGGATCGGTATTCCAGCTGTGTGGGAGGGTGACATGCCGGGCATTGTCGGAGGTACGTTCGGATTTGAAGAAGAATCTCCACCCTTCGTTGATCGGGAAGATTTCGCGGGCCCGGGCACTTTGCACGAGCGCAGCGAAGAGCATCAGCATCGATAGGTATCGTTTCATGGCGGGGCGTTGTGGGGGATTTCGGGATTGGAATTCGGTTTTGGCTGAGCCTCTCCCGGATTTCGGGATGATCGCCGTATTCTTATGGCAAAGATAATACAACGGGGCTTTAAAACCAAGGGCTTCGGTCCGGGGATTGGGCTCGATCGGGTTTGGCCGGGCTTGATCGGAGGGGTCCCGACAAAAAAACCGGGCGCGGAATCGGTTTTATCCGATTCTGCGCCCGGTACTTACAGCGGGTTATCTAACG
>CALUIG010000082.1 GCA_944320625.1 uncultured Alistipes sp. | reverse complement strand
AGAGCACGGAAACACAGCAAGCAAGACCCATGAAAAAGATAGGCATCATCTCCGACACCCACGGATGCTTCGACGAACCGTTGCGCGAATTCCTCCGGGATGTCGACGAAATCTGGCACGCCGGCGACATCGGCTCGCTCGAACTGGCCGACCGCATCGCTGCGTTCAAGCCCCTGCGGGCCGTGTGCGGCAACATCGACGACGGGGTGACCCGGCGGGTGTACCCGCCCTTTCTCTCGTTCGAGTGCGAGGGGGTGCGGGTGCTGATGACCCACATCGGCGGCTATCCCCGCCGCTACGACCCGCGCGCCGTGCAGCGGATTCAGGCGCTGCATCCGAAGCTCTTCATCTCGGGGCACTCGCACATCCTCAAGGTGATTTACGATCCCGTCTACGAGATGCTGACCGTCAATCCCGGGGCTGCCGGAGAATATGGATTCCACCGGGTCCGGACCGCCATCCGCCTGACCGTCGAAGCCGGAGAAATGCGCGACATGGAGGTCGGGGAATGGCCCCGGAACTCAGTCAGATAGCCCTTCGGAGGGGATTCGGGCCTTCATGTAAACAATATCGGTCGTATAATAAACACAAGCGTCCGTCCGTTAGTTGGGCGAATTCTAACGACGACGCAACATGCAACTGAAAATCTCAAAGACGCTGGAGGGCATCATCGCCCGAGCGGCCTTCAACACGACCAAGGAGGGAACGACCCACTCGCTCAAGGATTTCCTTGCGCTGGAGCTGCTGCGCGACGAGGGTTCGCTGGCCTATCAACTGCTCTCGTCTCGGCTCAAGGACTGGGAGCTCTACCAGGTATGCCTGCGCATCGAACACGAAGTGGCCATACCGAAACAGGCCGAAACCTCAACGCCCGAAGAGTTCTACCGCCGTTTCACCGAGGAGCTGCTGGCCTCGACCGTGGCCACCAGAAGCGTCTCCACGGCCCACGCCCTGCAACGGATTGCCGAAGACCGCTCGACGGCCACGGCCCGTGTGCTGGAGATGTACGGCGTGAATGCCGGAACCATCGCCCGGGACCTGCGGAAATTCGCCGTGGGGGACGACTTCCGCACCGAAATTCCGGTGGTCAACCTCCTCGATTTCCACGAAGAGAACAAACCCGCCGAAAAACACACCCTGCTCGAAAAGTTCGGAACAAACCTCACGCGCCTGGCCCGCGAGGGAAAGATCGACCCTGTCGTGGGGCGCGATGCCGAGATCGAACGCGTGGTGCAGATCCTCTCGCGCCGCAAGAAGAACAATCCGATGCTCATCGGCGAGGCCGGTGTAGGCAAAAGCGCCATTGTCGAGGGTCTCGCCCTGCGCATCGCCCGGGGAGAGGTACCCTATACGATTGCCGAGAAGCGGCTCTTCTCGCTCGACGTCGCAGCACTCGTGGCCGGGACGAAGTTCCGCGGCGAATTCGAGGAGCGCATGCAGCAGCTCCTCGACGAGTTGCGCAACGACCGCGACACGATCCTCTTCATCGACGAGATCCATACGATCGTAGGGGCCGGGGCCACCCAGGGCAGCCTCGATACGGCCAATATCCTCAAACCCGCCCTTGCGCGCGGAGAGCTCCGGACCATCGGCGCCACGACGCTCAACGAATACCGCGAGAACATCGAGTGCGATGCGGCTCTCGAGCGCCGCTTCCAGAAGGTTCTGGTCGAGCCCACGACCGCGGAGCAGACCCTCCGCATCCTGCACAACCTCGCACCGCACTACGAACGCCACCACCGCGTCCGTTACACGGAAGCGGCCCTGCGGGCCTGCGTGGAGCTTGCCGAGCGTTACATTACCGACCGCCACTTCCCCGACAAGGCCATCGATGTGCTCGACGAGGCCGGGTCGCGGGCTCACCTGCACACGGCCCGCGAACCCGAGGAGTTGAGAAACATGCAGGAGGAGTTGTCCGAAATCCGGCGTGAGCGGATCGATGCCGTCGAGGCGCTGGTCTACGAAAAGGCCGCGTCGGCCCGGATGCGCGAAATCGCCCTGCGTTCGAAACTCGACGAAAGCCGTGCCGAGTGGCGTCAGGCGCTCGAACGGAATCCCGCGGAGATCTCCGAAGAGCAGATCCGGGAAGTTATCACCTCCATGACAGGCATCCCGTCCGAGCGCCTTTCGGACGGGGAGTTGACGCGCCTGCAGGGGCTGCGCGACCACCTCGCCCGGCGGGTCATCGGACAACAGGAAGCCGTGGAGCGGATCTCCGGGACGATCCGCCGCTCGCGGGCCGGGTTGAAGGACGAAAACCGCCCGATCGGCGTGTTTCTCTTCGTGGGGCCCACCGGAGTGGGGAAGACGCTTCTGGCCAAGGAGGTCTCCCGCTGGCTCTTCGACGAGCGTCGCGGACTGATCCGTATCGACATGAGCGAATACGTCGAAAAGCACAACGTCGCACGGCTGATCGGAGCACCCCCGGGCTATGTCGGATACGGCGAGGGCGGACAACTCACCGAAGCCGTACGGCGCCAACCCTATGCCGTGGTGCTCTTCGACGAGATCGAGAAGGCCCATCCCGAGGTCTTCAACGCCCTGCTGCAGATCTTCGACGAGGGGCACCTCACCGACGGATCGGGCCGCAAGGTCGACTTCCGCAATACGATTCTGATCATGACCTCGAACGTCGGATCGCAGCGTGCCGCCCGAAAAGCGGGAGCCGTGGGATACGCCACCGCCTCGAAGCGCGACGCCCTCGAATCCACCCCGCAGGCCGAATACCGCAAGGCACTGGAACAGACCTTCGCGCCGGAATTTCTGAACCGCATCGACGACATCGTCTTTTTCCGCTCGCTGGAGATCGCCGACGTGGAGCGCATCGTCGAACTGGAGCTCCAGGGGCTGCTCTCCCGGACCAGACGCCTCGGCTACAAGGTCCGGATCACCGAAGGGGCCAAACGCCGGCTGGCCCTCATGGGCTACGAAGCCCGTTACGGGGCCCGGGCCCTGAAACGCACGCTCACGGACCAGGTCGAAGAGCCCCTCTCGGGACTGATCATCGACGGAAAGCTCCCCCAGGGCGGGACCGTGGTCGTCGAATCGGACAAGAGCCGCGGCATCCGTCTGCGCGTGGCCTGACCCCGTCGGATGCCCGTCCCCGGATCGGGCCCGACACCCGCAGCCGTCCCGGAAAAGGAGAATCCCCCTTACAAAGGATCTCCTTTTCTTTTTTCCGGGAAGAATTTCGTACCTTTGCAGACCAAAAATTCCGGATATGTACCGTTTCTCGACATACAGGGAGCAATACAAACAGAACCTGCGGCTCGCTGCCCCCGTGGTACTCACGCAGTTGGGGCAGATTCTCACACAATTCGCCGACAACCTCATGGTCGGACGCTACGGAGGCGACGATCCCCTGCCGCTGGCCGCCGTATCGTTTGGCGGCACGGTCTTCTTCATCCTCTTCATCGCCGCAATCGGCATTGCCCTCGGCATGACGCCCCTTGTCGGCGAGCTCTATGCCCAGGGCGACCGTGAAAAATCCGCCGGACTGCTCCAAAACGGCATCCTCTTCTACGGGCTGCTGGGTGTGGGCATGGCCGCCGTACAATATGCCCTCATCCCGCTCATGTATCACCTCCGGCAACCCGTCGAGGTGGTCACGGCCGCCATCCCCTACTACAAGATGCTCGTGTACAGCATGCCGGCCGTGATGCTTTTCTTCGCCTTCAAGCAATTCCTCGAAGGCGTCGGAAACACCCATGCCGAAATGTACGCCACGATCATCGCCAACGTGGCCAACATCGGCTTCAACTACCTCTTCATCTACGGACACTGCGGAATGCCCGAGATGGGGGCCGAGGGTGCCGGACTCGGAACCCTCCTCGCACGGGTGATGGGCGCCGTGCTCATCATCGGATACTTCTTCTCCCGACACAGATACCGGCTCTATCTGAAACGGTTCTCGTTCGCCAAATTCTCACGCCTCGACATCCGGCGCCTGCTTCACATGGGAGGCCCGATTTCGTTGCAGATGTTCCTCGAATCCTCGGCATTCGTCGGTACGGGAATCATGATGGGCTGGTTCGGCGCCGGGGCCAAGGCCACCATCAGTGCCAACCAGATCGCCATGACCATCGGCAACTGCGCCTTCATGATCGTCATGTCGATCGGCGCCGCCACCACGATCCGCGTCTCCCACTGCTACGGAGCCCGCAACATCGGCGAACTCTCGCTGGCCGCCAAGGCCTCGTTTCACCTCGTACTGGCCTGGAACGCCTTTGCAGCCCTGGTCTTCATCACCCTGCGGCACTTTATCCCCACGCTCTTCACCACCAATGCCGAAGTGATCGCCATCGCCTCCGAGCTCCTGGCCTTCGCCGCGCTGTACCAGCTCTCCGACGGCATTCAGAACGTCTCGGTAGGCATTCTGCGCGGCATCCAGGACGTCAGGATCATCATGCCCATCGCCCTGGTCTCCTACTGGCTGCTGAACCTCCCCGTGGGTTACCTGCTCGGATTCTCCCTCGGGATGGGGCCTTCGGGACTCTATGTCGGATTCACGTTCGGGCTCTCGACCGCCGCCGCGCTGATGATCCTGCGGATCCGGCGCAGTGTACGACGTCTCTACGCGGTGGAATAAAAATTTTTTCGTATCTTTACGCAAATTATACCCGAAATGGAGATCGACAAACCACATAATGGCGGCTGCAAACCCGAAGTGGGTCGCGGATGCGCCTTCTGCAACTGCGGGACGGAACCCGAGGCCGTGCTGTGTGACGGCTGTTTCAAACTGCACGAAACCCCCTGGCTCGACGAATATCCCGTCAACGAGCCCTCGGAGATCGTCGAGGTGCGCTTCAAGAATACCCGACGCTCGTTCTACCAGAACGTCAACCACCTCGACCTCAAACGCGGCGACATCGTGGCCGTCGAGGCTTCGCCCGGACACGACATCGGCATCGTCTCGCTCACCGGCGACCTCGTGGCCCGGCAGATGCGCCGCACGGGCTTCAACCCCTACAACGGCGAATTCAAGAAGATCTACCGCAAGGCCAAACCCTACGACATCGAACGCTGGCAGGAGGCCATCGCCCTCGAACACGAAACGATGATCGCTTCGCGGCAGATCGCCGCAGACATGGGTCTGAACATGAAGATCGGCGACGTCGAGTACCAGGGCGACAAGATCAAGGCCATCTTCTACTACATTGCCGACGAGCGGGTCGACTTCCGGGAACTGATCAAGGTCTTCGCCGAACGCTTCCACATCCGCATCGAGATGAAGCAGATCGGCGCACGCCAGGAGGCCGGACGCATCGGCGGAATCGGAGCCTGCGGACGCGAACTGTGCTGTGCCTCGTGGATGTCGAGTTTTTCGAGCGTCACCACCGGGGCCGCCCGCGTGCAGGACATCTCGCTCAACCCCCAGAAACTCGCCGGACAGTGTTCGAAGCTCAAATGCTGCATGATGTACGAGTACGACGCCTATGTCGATGCCCGCAAGGAGTTCCCGCGGCTGCGTGAACCGTTGCAGACCGTCGAAGGAGAGTGGTTTGCGGTCAAGAGCGACGTACTGGCCGGAACGATGACCTTCTCCACCTCGAAGGAGACGATGTCGAACCTCATCACGCTGCCCGTCTCGCGCGTGAAGGAGATCCTCGCCCTGAACCGCCAGGGCAAGAAGCCCGAGCAGCTGCAACATGCCGACGACATCCGGCCGACGGTCGAGGAACCGACCTACCGTTCGGAGGAGGACAGCATCACCCGCTTCGACCAGGCCAAGCGGCGCAAACGGGGCGGAAAAAACAAGAATCGCAACAACCAGAACGGGGCCAATGCCTCTGCCGGACCAAACGGAGCCAATGGCAACCAACCCGCAGGTAAAGCCGGCAACCCCTCCAACGCCAACAGCAACCCAAGCAATCCAGGCAGCCCGGCCAATCAGCAGGGAGGTCAGGAGCGGTCGCGTTCCGAGAACGGGCGGCGGGGCAACCGCGAAAACCGTACCGACAACAACCGGGAGACCCGTCCGGAGAACGGCAGCCGGGAAAACCGCGAGACCCGTCCGGAGAACGGCAACCGCGAAAACCGCGAAGCCCGTCCGGAGAACGGCAACCGCGAAAACCGGGGTCCGAGACCGGAGAATCCCAATCACGAAAACCGGAACCGCAATAACCGCAACCGCCGCCGCAACCATCCGAACAACACCCCCGGACAGGAGGGCGGACAACCAGGCGGACAGCAGGGAGCCGACCACAACGGAAACGGGCGGAACGGCGGAAACGGAGGAAACGACAACGGGACGCCCCGAAACGAATAACACGGTGAAGCGACACATTCGGCTACTTGTCCTGAGCGGAGTGCTCCTTGCTGGAGCCGGGGGGTGTGTATCGCCGTGCCAGAGTGCGGCAACGGACATCAATCCCGCACAGTGGCGCCATACGGCCGAGATTCGGATCGAAAATACCGACACGGTGACATGGCGCGACGCCGCGCTTTTCCTGCGTTACGACGAACGATTCAAGGAGGACACCCTCACGGTCCGTATCGCTGCGGTATCGCCCGACTCGCTCCGTTTCGAAGAGTACTTCCTGCTGGCCATTCCCCGTACGGAGGGGCCTGCAGCCCTGACAAGCGAGGCCCTCATCCCCTACCGCATCCGTCTCAGGCTGGACCGTCGGGGCGAATACCGGTGGTGCATCACGCCGGTCCGCAACGTCCGCGGGGTGGAAGCCGTCGGGATCCGTCTCTCGAAAAGCAACTGACAGAGAGGGGTGAGGCAAGAAGGAGAAGATAACGGGATTCGAAGAAAACAGGCAGGCCGGACTGTCCCGAAACCGAAAAAATAAACGTCAAGCAGCAAAAAAATTCATGGGAAAAGACAAACTCCGCCGCTTCCGCGAAAATCTGACGTTCGCGTGTTTCGTACAGCCGGAATTCGAGGAGGTTTTCCGCCACGACCACCCGTTGAAGGGGCATTGGAACCGCGATTTCTTCCACAACGACAACCCCATTGTCCTCGAACTCGGATGCGGAAAGGGGGAATACACCGTAGCGCTGGCCGAGCGCGATCCCGGGCGCAACTACATCGGTATCGACATCAAGGGGGCCCGGATGTGGCGCGGCGCGAAGACCGCCACCGAACGCGGCATGTCGAACGTCGGATTCCTCCGCACGAGGATCGAATTCATCAACGGGCTCTTCGCGGAGAACGAAGTCGCGGAACTGTGGATCACCTTCCCCGACCCGCAGCTCAAGACCCGGAGGGCCAAAAAACGCCTCACCTCGCCGCTCTTCCTCGAATACTACGCCCGGCTGCTGCGGCCCGACGGCCTCATCCACCTCAAGACCGATTCGAAACACCTCTACGCCTACACCGGGGAGGTGATCCGGCATTTCGGACTTCCGTGCGAGGTCTCCGAGGCGGACATCTACGGTTCGGGCTATGCCGACGAGGTGCTCTCGGTGAAGACCGCCTATGAACAGCGATTCCTCGGCATGGGGCTTCCGATCACCTATACCCGCTTCCGACTCGACGGGCAGCGCGACTTCCCCTGGTTCGACTGGGAGGAGGACGAGAAGCTCGAAAAGGATGCCGAGGAGGAGCGCAGGAGCGGGATGTAAATCTGCACCTTTCATTACCATAAACCTGTTATAAGATTCATCAAGCCCGAACCGATGAAAACCATGCCAGTGCCAGCAAAACATGCAGAACGGTATGCCCTCCTCCGACAGGGCTTTCTGCGCTCCGTATTGGGCGGCCTCCTCTGCACCGTCCCGCTCTCGATCCATGCCGCGGAGTTCCGCACCGATGGCGGGCGGAGCATTCCGGACAGGGAGCTGTTGCCGGAGGTTTCGGATTGCGTCGAAATGATCCGGGAGGCCGTATCGGGACCTATGGAAACGACCGGCCGAAGTACGAAGGGTGAGGTATTCCTTCCCGCAGCGGAGGCAGTGTCGGCCTACGGCATACAGCCGGACCCTCCGAAGAGCGAATCCGACGAGAACCCGGCCGAAAAGGAGATCGAGGTTCGGCTGCTGGTCACCCGGGAGAAGCAGAAAACGGAGGGAGCCCGGATCTCCGTGGTCGGCACAGACCGGCAGACCGAGACCAACGCAGAGGGTCTTGCACGGCTCTTTGTCAAACCCGGATCGACGATCCGGATCACCTACCCGGGCTGTCAGCCTCAGGAGCGAAAGATCAACAGCACCTTCAACGCATACAGACAGTTTGCGCTGATCAACCTGAAACCTGAGAGCAACACCGCCGAAGCACAGAAAACGCAGAAAACAGAGACCACCAACTCCTTATGACATGGATGTAAAGATCGCTCCGGACTGGAAAGAGATCCTCGCTCCGGAATTCGAAAAACCCTACTTCGCCCAACTCACCGACTTCGTCCGCCAGGAATACGCCACCCGGCGCATCTTCCCGCGCGGGAGCAATATCTTCCGGGCCTTCGACAAATGCCCGTTCGAGCGGTTGAAGGTCGTCATCATCGGACAGGACCCCTATCACGGTCCCGGGCAGGCCAACGGACTCTGCTTCTCGGTCGCAGACGGCATTCCCTTCCCGCCGTCGCTGCAAAACATCTTCAAGGAGGTGCACGACGATACCGGGTGTCCGATCCCCGCGAGCGGGAATCTCGACCGCTGGGCCGAACAGGGGGTGCTGCTGCTGAACGCCGTGCTGACGGTCCGGGCCCACGAGGCCGCCTCGCACGCCGGACACGGCTGGGAAACCTTCACCGATGCCGTCGTGCGGGCCATTGCCGAGCGCAAACAGGGAATTGTCTATATGTTGTGGGGCAGTTACGCCCAGAAGAAGGGCGCCATCGCCGATCCGCAGCGCAACCTCATCCTGAAGGCCGTACACCCCTCGCCGCT
>CALUIG010000081.1 GCA_944320625.1 uncultured Alistipes sp. | reverse complement strand
CCGCCGGGAAGACCGCGGCGAAACCCGACCCGAAAGCCGGTTCGGCGGCAGAGAAAAAGGCCGGGACCGGAACCGTCAGTCCGGAGAAGACGGCGGCAAAGGAGCCCGCGGAGAAGCCCCTGCACTATACGGTGCAGATTCTGGCCTCGGCCAAGGCCGTTCCGCTGAATTCCACCCAGTTCCGCGCCTACCGCGGTCAGGTGAAACAGTATGTGTCGGACGGACGATTCCCTTACAAATACGGTGTGGGTGAGTACGATTCGCGTGCCGCCGCGCAGCGGAAAGCCGCCGAGGTCCGCAAAACATTCCCCGATGCCTTTGTCGTATGTTGCCGGGGTACACAAATTGTAAAGAAGTAAAAAGCAAATATGAAAAGGGAAGTCAAAATCGGAATATTCGCCGTTGTGATGATTGTGGCCGCCTGGGCCGGGATCCGGTTCCTGCAGGGTCTGGACATTTTCAGCCGCAATGCCGTCTATTATGCGGTCTACGACCAGGTGAGCGGCATCCAGGCCGCTTCGCCCATTATGCTCAAGGGCGTCAAGGTGGGTACGGTGACCGGCATTTCGTTTGATCCCCGGCGCAGCGACAACGTCGTGTTGCAGTTCACCATCAAACGTCAGTACCGCATTCCCACCGACTCCGAGGCCAAGATCTTCAGTGACGGTTTCATGGGCGGCAAGGCCATCGAAATTGTCTATGGAAAGGCGTCGGAGTATCTCGAAAAGGGCGATACGCTGCGTTCGGTGCGGGGCCTCGATCTGATGGATATGGCCGGTTCGGAACTGGAGTTCTTCAAGCAGAAGATCTCGCAGGTCACCGCCGACCTCTCGCGGACGCTGAACAACCTGAATCTGCTGATGGAATCCAATACGCAGAGTATCAACGGCACGTTGCGGCATCTCGATGCCATGACGGGCGATCTGGCCGATCTGCTCGATGCGGAGAAGCAGAATCTCGAACTTGCCGTGGAGAATCTGACGACCTTTGCCGAGATGCTGGGTGAAAACGCCCCGCGCGTGGACAGCATGATGGGCAACCTGAACCGGATCACGACGGATCTGGCCGATGCCGGATTCGCCCGGGAACTCTCCGATGCGGTCGGAGAGGTCAATGCCCTGTTGGGTCGCATTCAGGAGGGTGAGGGAACCGTCGGGCGGCTGCTGAACGACGAGGCGCTCTACGAGTCGTTGACCCGGGCCAGTGACAACCTGGCGTCGCTGTTGGCCGATCTGGAGCAGTATCCGGGGCGCTACGTCCACTTCTCGCTCTTCGGCCGCAGCCCCGAAAAGATGCAGGCCAAGGCCGAACGTCAGGCCGCCAAAGCCGCCGAACGCGCCCGGCGGGATTCGCTCAAGGCGCAGCGTTGAAATCCGGACATGTAAAATCTTCGGCCCCGGGCGAGTCGCGGGGCCGATTTTTATTCGATCCTTTTTCTCCATGATCTATCCAGCCTCTTTCGAGCAGAAAATCGGATTCGACCGCCTGCGGGAACAGGTCGCCGAGCGTTGTACGATGCACGCCGCCCGCGAGCGGATTGCCGCGGAGGGCTTCTCGACCTCCCCGCGTGAGATCGAGCGGCGCCTGGCCCTGGCCGACGAGATGCGTCTGGTGCTCGAAATGGAACGCGACTTTCCCGGCGGGGAGTATCCCGATGTGGAGGAGATCGTCGCCAAACTGCGCGTCGAGGGCTCGTTCCTCGATGTGGAGGA
Source organism: uncultured Alistipes sp. (assembly GCA_944320625.1). Classification (GTDB taxonomy): domain Bacteria; phylum Bacteroidota; class Bacteroidia; order Bacteroidales; family Rikenellaceae; genus Alistipes. The sequence continues at coordinate 7,126 of CALUIG010000081.1, read as the reverse complement.
GGTGGTGACGCTCGGAAGGGCTCTTGCGGCCATCGGCGGCATCGTGTCGTTCATCCTGAACCGTGCGGAGCGCTATCCGGCGCTCCATGCCCGCACGCGGGGGGTGGAGGCCTTTCCGGAGATCGTGCGCCGCATCGAGGCGATCGTCGACCGCTTCGGCAACGTGAAGGATAATGCCTCCCCGGCGCTGCAGGAGATCCGCCGGGCCATCCGCGAACGCGAAGGACAGGCTGCCAAACGGTTGCAGGCCGTGCTGGCCGCCGCCAAGGGGGCCGGGATCGTCGAGAGCGATGCCCAGATCTCGATCCGTGACGGACGCGCCGTGATTCCGGTCTCGGCCTCGAACAAACGCAAGCTCAACGGCTTCATCCACGACGAGTCGGCCACCGGAAAGACCTTCTATGTCGAACCGGTCGAGGTGGTGGAGATCAACAACGAGTTGCGCGAACTGGAATACGCCGAACGGCGCGAGATCGTGCGCATCCTCACGGAGTTCACCGATTCGATCCGTCCCGATGCGGAGTTGATCGCCGCGTCGGGCGACTACCTGGCCGAGATGGACATGCTGCGCGCCAAGGGGCGCTGGGCCTCGGAGAACGGATGCGTCAGGCCGATCCTCTCGACCGACGACCGGCTGGTGCTCAAGAATGCCCGTCATCCGCTGCTCCAGCAGACCCTGCGGGCTGCCGGGCGCGAAATTGTGCCGCTGGATCTGCAACTCGACCGCCGCAAGCATATTCTCGTCATCTCGGGACCCAATGCCGGTGGCAAATCCGTCTGTCTGAAGACGACGGGTATCGTGCAGTACATGTTCCAATGCGGATTTCTCGTTCCGGCGTCGGAGATCTCCGAGCTGCCTGTCTTCGAGAGCCTCTGCATCGACATCGGTGACGAGCAGTCGATCGACAACGACCTGTCGACCTATTCGTCGCACCTTCTGAACATGAAACACATGTTGGCCGGGGCGTCGGAGCGTACGCTGGTGCTGATCGACGAGTTCGGATCGGGGACCGAGCCGATCATCGGCGGGGCGATTGCCGAGGCGATTCTCGAACGCCTGCTGGAGAAGGGGTGCTACGGCGTCATTACGACCCACTACGCCAATATCAAATACTATGCGTCCAGTACCGAGGGGATTGCCAACGGTGCGATGATGTTCGACGTACAGCAGATCCGCCCGCTCTTCAAGCTGGAGATGGGTAAGCCGGGCAGTTCGTTTGCCGTGGAGATCGCCCGCAAGATCGGGCTTCCGGAGGAGATCATCCGCCGGGCGAGCGAGAAGGCCGGGTCGGACCATATCAACATCGAGAAGCAGCTGCGCGAGATTGCCCGCGACAAGCACTACTGGGAGCAGAAGCGCGACCGCATCCGGCTGACGGACCGCAAGGTCGAGGAGCTGGAGCAGACCTATGCGGAGCAGCTGTCAAAAATCCGTGCCGAGCGGCAGGAGATTCTCCGTCGTGCCAAGGAGGAGGCGCAGCGGCTGATTGCCGACGCCAACCGGCAGATCGAAAATACGATCCGCACGATCCGCGAGGCGCAGGCCGAAAAGGAGCTGACGCGCCTGGCCCGCCGGGAGTTGGACGATTTCCGGGATACGGTGGAGAAGGAGGATACGGCCGGGCGGGATGCTTCGGTGGCGCGGGAGATCGAACGGATTGAGCGCCGTCGTCAGCGTCGGGCCGAACGCCGGGCGCAGCAGGGCGGCAAGGCCCCGGAGCCCGAGGGCGCAGTGCCCGAAAAGCCCCGCGAGGTGGTGGAGGGGGCAAAGGTCCGCATGGCGGGGCAGGAGATGGTCGGCGTGGTGCAGTCGGTAAAGGGCAAGCGCGCGCAGGTGGCCTTCGGGCAGATCCTTACGACGGTCGACAAGTCCTCGCTGACGGTCGTCTCGAACAACGAATACCGTGAGGCCACGCGTCCGACGACGGCCCGGACCGTTGTGTCGGTCGACATCTCGTCGCGCAAACTTAACTTCAAGGACCATATCGACGTGCGCGGCATGCGGGCGGCGGAGGCGCTGGAGGCGGTGCAGGATCTGGTGGACGACGCCCTGATGGTGGGTGTCGGGTCGGTGACGATCCTCCACGGAAAGGGCACCGGAGCCTTGAAGGAGGAGATCCGCCGCTATTTGAGAACGGTTCCCGAGGTGGCTTCGGCCGTCGACGAACACGCCGACCGCGGCGGTGCCGGGATCACGATCGTGACATTCGACCTCTCGTAGCGGGCGCGTGGTGTGAATTCGGAAAGTCCGGGCCGCCGCCGGGAATGGAAAAGTCCCGGGGAGGGTCGGAATGATGCTATAAAAGTTGCGGAAAAAATGAATTACAAACTTTCGCAGATCGCGGCCGTCGTCGGCGGCCGTTTTTCGGGGGTGGACCGCGACGTGCGGTCGGTCGTTACGGACAGCCGGTCGCTGACCTGCGAACTGGGCTGCAATCCGGTCTTTGTGGCCATGTGCGGCGCCAACCATGACTCCCACCGTTTCCTTGCCGAGATGTATGCCCGGGGCGTTCGTGCCTTCCTGGTCGAGCACCCCGTCGAGGCGTTGCCCGACTGCGGCTATGTGGTCGTGAAGAACGCCATTGCGGCGCTGCAGAGCCTGGCGGCCTACCACCGCGCCCACTTCAAGGGCACGGTCGTCGGAATTACCGGTTCGAACGGCAAGACCGTCATCAAGGAGTGGATTGCCGAGGAACTCCCCGCCGGGATGAAGTGCTACCGTTCGCCCAAAAGCTACAATTCACAACTGGGCGTGCCGTTGTCGGTGCTGATGATCGAGGGAGATGAACAGCTGGCCCTGATCGAGGCCGGGATTTCGAAACCCGGTGAGATGGAGCGCCTCGAACGCATCATCCGCCCCGACGTGGTGGTCTTCACCTCGATCGGCGACGCCCACCAGGAGAATTTCCTCAATCTCGAACAGAAGTGTCTCGAAAAGATGGTCCTGGCCCACCGTGCCCGGATGATCGTCTACCACAGCCACTACGAACCCCTCGGACGTCTGATTGCCGCGCGTTTTGCCGAGCGGAAACTCTTCGATGCGGCGGCGGCTCCGCAGGTCCCCGAGGCGGTGATCGGCAACGAGGCTTCGCGCCGCAACGCCCAGATCGTCGAGGCCTTCTGTGCGGCGATGGGATTTCCGGCCCCGTCGTTCTCCGCGGCTCCGCAGGTCGCCATGCGTCTTGAAGTCAAGGAGGGAATCAACGACTCGTTGCTCGTCAACGACGCCTACAACCTCGACCTCAATTCGTTGGCACTGGCCCTCGACTACCTGCACAGCGTGGCCCTGACGCGCCGCCGGACGCTCGTGCTGTCGGACATCGCGCAGAGCGGACTCTCGGACGACGAACTCTACGGCCGGGTGGCCGGAATGGTCGCACGGGCCGGAATCGACACCTTGGTGGGGATCGGTCCGAAACTGAAACGCTATGCCGCGTTGTTCGACTGTGACAAGGTCTTCTATGCCTCGACCGACGAGTGCATCGCCCGGATCGGACGCCGGGCCGTGGCCGGGCGTGCCGTGCTGCTGAAGGGCGCCCGCGATTACCGTTTCGAGAAACTGGCCCACGCCCTTTCGCACAAGAGCCATACCACGGTGCTGGAGGTCGATCTCGATGCCATGACGCACAATCTCAACTATTTCCGCTCGAAACTCGATTTCCGCACGAAACTCGTGGCCATGGTCAAGGCCGGATCGTACGGTGCCGGGGATTTCGAGGTGGCGCAGATGCTTCAGCACCAACGGGTCGACTACCTGGCCGTGGCCTTTGCCGACGAGGGGGTACTGCTCCGTGAACGGGGCATCACGATGCCGATCGTCGTGCTGAATGCCGATGCCGACAGTTTCGATCAGATGATCGCCAATCGGCTGGAGCCCGAAATTTACAGCTTCCGGTCGCTGTCCGACTTTGTCGCGGCGGTCAATCATGCGGGGGAAACCCGTTACCCGATTCATATCAAGTTGGATACCGGCATGCACCGGCTGGGATTCATGGAGGGGGAGATCGGCCGGCTGTGCGAGGTGCTGAAGGAGCTCCCGGCCGTAAAGGTCGCCACGGTCTTCTCGCACCTGAACTGCGCCGACATGCCCGAAGAGGATGCCTATACGCGGGTGCAGATCGACCGTTTCGACCGCATGAGTACGGCTCTTGTCGAGGCGCTGCCCTACGCCGTGATCCGCCATACGGCCAACTCGGCGGCCATCGAGCGCTTCCCCGAGGCGCAGTTCGACATGTGCCGCCTCGGACTGGGACTCTACGGGTTCGGGTGGCAGCACAATCCGGCGCTGCGGCCCGTCTCGGCGCTGAAGACCCGCATCGTGCAGATCAAACACCTTGAAGCCGGAGATGCCGTGGGCTACGGGCGTGCCGGGAAACTGACGCGTCCGACCGTTACGGCCACCGTCCCGATCGGCTATGCCGATGGACTGGACCGCCACCTCGGCTGCGGACGCTGGTCGATGCTCGTGGCCGGACAGCCGGCCCCGATCGTCGGAAGGGTCTGCATGGACAGCTGCATGATCGACATTACCGATATTCCGGGCGTGGAGGAGGGTGACGAGGCCGTCGTCTTCTCGGCCGCCCCGGGCAACGACCTCGAAACCATGGCCGAGGTGCTGGGAACGATCCCCTACGAGATCATGACCTCGGTCTCGGGCCGTGTCAAACGCATCTACCTCAAGGAATAAAATGGCTTACGGAACCCTCTATCTGATCCCGTGCCCGATTTCGGACGAAACGGAGCCCTGGGATGTGCTGCCTGCCGCCAACCGCGCGGTGATGGACGCGCTGGACTACTTCATCGTCGAGAATACCCGCACGGCGCGGCGTTTTCTGTCGCGGGCCGGGATTGTGCGGCCGATCGAGGAGCTGGAGTTCCGCGAATTGAACGAACATACGGTCGCCGGACGCGAGGTCGAGGAGTTGGTTGCACCGCTTCTGGCGGGTCGTTCGGCCGGGGTGATCTCCGAGGCCGGGGTGCCGGGCGTGGCCGATCCGGGTGCGCTGGTCGTTGAGGCGTGCCACCGCCGGGGCATCCGTGTGGTGCCGCTTGTGGGGCCCTCGTCGATCCTCCTTGCCCTGATGGCCTCGGGGCTGAACGGCCAGTCATTCGCCTTCAACGGCTACCTGCCCGTCAAGCCGCCCGAGCGGGCCAGGGCCATCCGTTTCTTCGAACGCCGGGCCCGCAGCGAGGGGCAGTCGCAACTCTTCATCGAGGCGCCGTACCGCAATATGAAGCTTCTGGAGCAGCTCGTGCAGACCCTGGCGCCCGAAACGCGCCTGACGGTGGCCGCGGACCTCACGGCCCCTACGGCGCGAATCGAAACCCGGACGGTGGGGGAGTGGCGTCGGACGGCGTTGCCCGAACTGAACAAACGCCCGGCCATATTCATCATCGGATAGCGTTGGTATGCAATTTGTGCGAAAGAAGGTTCGGAAACTGAAAGAAATACCAGATATGAAAAAGGAAAAGGTTTATAATGAATCTGTTAGCGGCGACGGAAAACACGCTCCGGAAGGCGGGAATCCTGCAGATGGAGCGGCGTCGGATGCCAATGTGACAGACGCTGCCACGGCGGAGACTGCCAAAATGGCAGACGGAACTGCTGCGGAGGAGGCCGTAAAGACGGAGACGTCCGAGGCGGCAGCCCGAGCCGTGGAGGAGGCCGTTGCCGAATGGAAGGACAAGTTCCTGCGCCTGCAGGCCGAATTCGACAACTACCGCAAACGTACGCTCAAGGAGAAGATGGACCTCGTGCAGACCGGCGGACGCGACGTGCTGCTGGCCATGCTTCCCGTGCGTGACGACGTGCAGCGGGCCATGGCCGCCATGGAGAAGAGCGACGATGTGGAGGCCCTGCGTTCGGGCGTGCGCCTTATCGCACAGAAGTTCACCGAGGCGCTGCGTCAGAAGGGTGTCACCGAAATGGAACTGAAAGACAAGGAGTTCGATGCCGACATCGCGGAGGCGGTGGCCAAATTCGCGGCCGGCGAGGAGATGAAGGGCAAGGTCATCGACGTCGTTCAGACGGGTTACATGCTGGGCGACAAGGTGCTGCGTTTCGCTAAAGTTGTCGTAGGAGAGTAAGGCCATGGCAGAAAAGAGAGATTATTACGAAGTGCTCGGTGTCGAGCGCAATGCCAACGCCGACGAGATCAAGAAGGCCTATCGCAAGGCCGCGATCAAATACCACCCGGACAAGAACCCCGGGGACAAGGAGGCCGAAGAGAAGTTCAAGGAGGCTGCCGAGGCTTATGACGTGCTGTCGAATCCCGACAAGCGGGCCCGTTACGACCAGTTCGGACACGCCGGAATGAGCGGCGCGGCGGGCGGCGGTGCCGGCGGATTCGGCGGATTCGGCGGCGGATTCTCCATGGAGGACATCTTCTCGCAGTTCGGTGATATTTTCGGCGGACACTTCGGCGGCGGATTCCGTTCGTCGGGAGGCGGTTCGCGCCGCGTGAACCGCGGTTCGGACATCCGGGTGCGGGTGCGGCTGACCCTGGCCGAGATCGCCTCGGGCGTCACGAAGAAACTCAAGATCAACAAGACCGTGGCGTGTGACAAGTGCGGCGGTACGGGCGCCAAGGATGCCAATTCCTACTCGACCTGTTCGACCTGCAACGGCACGGGATACGTCACGCGTGTGGAAAACACCTTCTTCGGCAGGATGCAGACCCAGGGCGTCTGCCCGACGTGCGGCGGTACGGGCAAGGTGATTACGGCTCCGTGCGACAAGTGCAAGGGCGAAGGGACGCTGCGCGGTCAGGAGGTCGTCGAGATCCAGATCCCGGCCGGTGTGGGCGAAGGGATGGTTCTCACGGTCACGGGCAAGGGCAATGCGGCCCGTCAGGGCGGTGTGAACGGCGACCTGCAGGTCGTCATCGAGGAGGAGCCCAATCCGGATCTGGTGCGTGACGGCAACGACCTGATCCACAACCTGAACATCACCGTAACGACCGCCCTGCTGGGCGGTACGGTGGAGGTTCCGACCGTGGACGGACGTGCCAAGATCAAGATCGCACCGGGAACCCATGCCGGAAAGGTCTTGCGCCTGGGCGGAAAGGGCCTGCCCGATGTGAACGGATACGGACGCGGCGACGAACTGGTTGTCGTGGACATCACG
>CALUIG010000080.1 GCA_944320625.1 uncultured Alistipes sp. | reverse complement strand
AGGGATATGGTCACAGAACAACGCAAATATAGGAAAGTATTGCAAATTATGCAAAATTTCGGACGGAAATCACGAAGAAATATCCCGTCCGAAATATCGCATGACCTAAAGTTCTTATTCGTGGTCGTGGCGGTCACGCCGCTCCCTGCGCTCTCCACGCTCGGGTCTCGGACGCCGCTCCCGCTCGACATAGCCTTCGGGCTTCGGCAAGAGGGCCTTGCGCGAAAGCTTGAGTTTGTTGGTCTTGGGATCCACGCCAATGAGTTTGACGTCGATCTCGTCCCCCTCCTTGAGCCCGGTCTCCTCCATGGTCTCGAAACGCTTGTAGTCGATTTCGGAGATGTGGAGCAGCGCATCCTTTCCGGGCATGATCTCGACAAACGCACCGAATGCCACGATCGAACGGATCTTTCCGTGGTAGGTTTCGCCCACCTCCGGGATGGCGACAATGGCCTTGATCCGGGCCAGAGCCCCGTCGAGGGCCTCCTTGTCGACACCGAAGATGTCAACGATACCCTTGTTGTCGACCTCTGTGATGGTGATGGTGGTGTTGGTTGTCTTCTGGATGTCCTGGATCACCTTTCCGCCGGGGCCGATTACCGGGCCGATCATATCCTGCGGGATGGTGATCTGTACGATACGCGGCACGCAGGGTTTGTAGTCCGCCCGCGGTTCGGCGATGCACTCGGTGATCTTTCCGAGGATGTGCATACGTCCCTGTCGAGCCTGCTCGAGTGCCGCAGCGAGGACTTCGTAGGAGAGTCCGTCGACCTTGATGTCCATCTGCGTGGCGGTGATACCGTCCTTGGTACCGGTCACCTTGAAGTCCATGTCACCGAGGTGGTCCTCATCTCCGAGGATGTCGGAGAGCACGGCCCACTTGCCGGTTGCGGAGTCGGAGATCAGTCCCATGGCAATACCCGAGACGGGTTTCTTGATCTTTACGCCGGCATCCATCAGGGCGAGGGTTCCGGCGCAGACGGTGGCCATCGACGAGGAGCCGTTTGATTCGAGGATGTCCGATACGACGCGTACGGCGTAGGGGTTCTCCTCTCCCAGCGGGATCATGGGCTTCAGGGCGCGCCATGCGAGGTGTCCGTGTCCGATCTCCCGGCGCGAGAGACCGCGTGCGGCCTTGGCCTCGCCGGTGGAGAAGGGCGGGAAGTTGTAGTGGAGCACGAACTGCTCGGTCCCCTGTACGAGGACCTCGTCCTTGACCTTCTCGTCGAGCTTCGTACCGAGGGTCACGGTCGCCAGAGCCTGCGTTTCACCACGGGTGAAGATGGCCGAACCGTGTGCTGCGGGCAGATAGCCGACTTCGCACCAGATGGGCCGGATCTCGTCCGTACGGCGGCCGTCGAGGCGCTTGCCCTCGTCGAGGATCATGTTGCGCATGGCCTTCTTCTGGACGTCGTCGTGGAAGTACTTGTGGATCAGCGGCGCTTTTTCGACGAGCTCTTCTTCGGTGTAGCGCGATGCGAATTCGGCTTCGAGGGCGTTGAAGAGATCCTCGCGTTCGTGTTTCATCGTGCCGCTCGTAGCGATGGCGTAGGCCTTGTCGTAGAGTTCGCGGATGATCGTCTGACGGAGTTCCTCGTCGTTGACCTCGTGGCAGTAGGTGCGTTTTACATCCTTTCCGAGTTCCTTCGAGAGTTCGATCTGTACGGCGCAGTGCTTCTTGATCTCCTCGTGTGCGAACTTGATGGCACCGAGCATGACCTCCTCGGAGACCTCCTTCATTTCACCCTCGACCATGAGGATGTTGTCGATTGTACCACCGACCATGATGTCGAGGTCGCATTCGGGCATTTCGGAGAAGTTGGGGTTGATGGCATATTCTCCGTTTTTGCGTACGACGCGGACTTCGGAGATGGGTCCACCGAAGGGGATGTCCGACACGGCGAGAGCCGCCGAAGCGGCGAGTCCTGCGAGGGCATCGGGCTGGATGTCCTTGTCTGCGGATATGAGGTTTACGGTGACATATACCTCGGCATGGTAATCGGCGGGGAACAGGGGCCGGAGCGCGCGGTCGATGAGCCGAGCGACGAGGATTTCACTGTCGTTGGCTTTTCCTTCGCGCTTCATGAAACCTCCGGGGTAGCGGCCGCATGCGGCGTATTTCTCCTTGTATTCGACCTGGAGGGGCATGAAATCGGTGTCGGGTTTTGCATCCTTTGCGGCCACGACGGTAGCGAGGAGCATGGTATCGCCCATTTTGACGACCACGGCTCCATCGGCCTGTTTGGCCAGCTTGCCCGTTTCGATCTCGATCTGGCGACCGTCGGCCAGGGTGATGATCTTGCGGACTGCGTTGTACAGCTTCTTTTCTTCCATAAAATTTTAACCTATGATGTTTCGATTGTTCATCGCAAGAAAATGAAGGCAACCCCTCTCGGGAATTGCCCTCATTCTTACCTCGGGATTACTTGCGGAGATTCAGCGTCTTGACGATTGCGCGGTAGCGCTCGATGTCGACCTCCTTGAGGTACTCCAGCAACTGACGGCGCTTACCGACCAGTCGGAGCAGAGCCCGCTGGGTTCCGAAGTCGTGCTTGTTGCTTTTGAGGTGTTCAGTAAGGTGGTTGATACGGTACGAAAACAACGCGATCTGGCTCTCGGGAGAACCGGTGTCGGTGTTAGACTTGCCGTACTGGCCAAAAAGCTCCTGCTTTTTCTCAGCTGTTAAATAAGCCATTTTGAAAGAGTTTATTTAAGTTCCACTCTACGACGCATCCCCCTTACCGTGGATAACGCCAGAGCGTCCGACAAAGGTACGAATATAATTAGGATTTAGGAATGAAAAGTTAAAAATTCTTCCTCTTTTGGATTGAAAAATGAGAATTTAGCGAGGAAAATCGTATTTTTGCGCCTAAAGGAGTGTAAATTATGGGAACACGTCGGGTCTTCGGTCTGGTGGCCGTGTTTGTTTCGGTTCTGTCGGCCTCGTGCGAGAGCGGCGCGGATTATACGACAGTGGATGGGGTGATGCTCGGTACGACGCTGCACGTGGTGGCAGACGTGCGTGGCGTCACGCCGCAGGAACTCTATGCTGCGGTGATGGATCTCGACCGGGAGGCGAAGTCTTCGATGTCGATCTTCGACGAAGGGTCGCTGCTGAGCCGCCTGAACCGCAATGAAACGGACTCGGTCGACCGGCATATCGCCTTCAATCTGCGTTTGGCCGACAGTATCGGGGCGCTGAGTGACGGCCGCTACGACGTGACGGTCAAGCCGTTGGTCGAGGCGTGGGGCTTCGCCGGCAAGGAGGCTTCGGCGCATCCGAACATCGATTCTCTCCTCACGTTTGTGGGCCGCGACAAGGTGCATATCGAAAACGGACGGCTGGTCAAGGCGGACCCGCGGGTGCAACTGGACTTCAACTCCGTGGCCAAGGGCTATACGGTGGATCTGCTGGCGGCGCTTGTCGAGCGTTTCGGAGCCGAGAACTACATCGTGGACATTGGCGGAGAGGTGCGTTGCCGGGGTGTGAACCGCCAGGGCAACCCCTGGCGTATCGGGGTGGAAACGCCCTTCGACGGAAACATGACCGACGGAGAATACCTCCAGCGTCGGATCCGGCTCAGCGAAGGGGGACTCGCCACTTCGGGCAACTACCGCCGCTACTACCTCGATGCGGCGGGCAACAAGGTGGCCCATACGATCGATCCCCGTACGGGCCGCAGTGTGGTGTCGCGGCTTCTGTCGGTGACGGTCGTAGCCCCGACGTGTGCCGAGGCCGATGCGCTGGGTACGATGTTCCTGGCCATGGGGGCCGACGATGCGCTGGCGGCAGTCGGGCGGATGCCGGATGTGCGGGTCTATTTCATCCTCGCGGGCGCGGGCGATACGTATGAGGAGTATGTCTCACCGGCGATGGCGCCGCTGCTTATGGAGTAATACGGAGTATATGGAGTCCATGAAAACGGCAGTTTTTCTCTACAATCCCCAGTCGGGGCGCGGGCGGATTGCCCGCAATGCCGCACGGATCGATGCGATTTTTCAGAGCTACGGATACGACATCGTTCCGCAGCCGATCGACTTTTCGGCCAATCCGTTCGACGGACACGAGGGGATCGACCTGATGGTCGTTGCGGGAGGTGACGGGACGGTCAATTTTGCGGTCAATGCCATGAAGCGCAAAGGGTTGGACATCCCCATCGGTGTAATTCCGGCCGGTACGGCGAATGACTTTGCCGGGGCGCTGGGGATGTCGAACGAGGTGCTTGAGGCGGCCCGCCAGATTGCTTCGGGAAGCGAGGACCGGGTGGATGTGGGCCGGGTCAACGATCTGTGGTTCGTGAATATCTTCTCGTTCGGGATCTTTACGACGACTTCGCAGCGGACTCCGAATTCGCGCAAGCACCTGATCGGCAAACTGGCCTACATCATCGAGGGCGTGAAGGAGTTCCGGACGATCCATGCCGTTCCTTTGGAGATCGTGGCCGATGGCGAACATTTCGATTTGAGGTCGTTGATGGTTCTGATTTTCAACGGAGAAACGGCGGGAGGGTTCCGCCTGGCGCGCACGTCGTCGATCCGCGACGGACTGTTCGACTGCATTCTGCTCGAAAAGAAGGATCTCTTCCGGTCGACGCTGGCCATGGGCCGTTATCTGTTGGGTGGAAGCCCGAAGATCGTGCGTCACCTCCGGGCGCGTCGGATCGACATCCAGTCGACGGTCAACGAGCCGACCGACGTCGACGGACAACCCGGAGCGGAGTTTCCGCTGCACATCGAGTGTGTCTCCGGAGGTCTGCGGGTGATGTGTCCCCGCCGTCCGGAGGAGTGATCCGGGACGGTATCCGGAGTGCCGGGAGTGTTTTTTCTGGCCCGGCTTGCGATTTTGCGGTGTAAATGTTATTTTTGTCAAAAACACGACGCTATGGCGGAAATCGGCAAACCGACACGCGGCGGGCGGGAGGGCCTGCACAAGGTCTCCATCTCCCGGATCAAAAAGGAGATGAGCGACGTCTTTTACCTTTCGGACGACCTGGTGATCACGACGCTCACGGCAGACAAGAACACGACGGCGAATTACCCGACCTCGATCGACGGCTTTACGGCCATCATCATGATGGCCGGTGAGGCGGTGGTGTCGATCGACATGCAGAACTATACGGTCCGTCCCAACATGATCGTCTTTTTCAATCCGGATTCGATCATCCGGACGGTGAAGTGTTCGACGAATGCCGCGGCCTACCTGCTGGCCTTTTCGAAGTCGTTCGTGAACGAGATCCAGATCGATCTTTCGACGTCGCTGCCGGTCTACATGCGTTTCGGGAAGGCTCCGGTGCTGGAGGTGACGCAGCAGGACGTGGACGAGATCCGTCAGTTGTTCCAGCTCATCAAGACGATGCTCCGCAGCGATAAGGAGCGTTACCGCAACGAGATCATCCGCACGCTCTTCACCACGGCGTTCTACATCATCACGGAGATCAACCAGCGGGAGCAGCCCGGGGGGATGAAACAGGGCCGGTGCGAGGTGCTGTTCGACGAATTCATGTCGTTGTTGCAGCAGTACAACAAGCGGGAGCGGAATGTCAGCTTCTATGCCCGGCAGTTGAACATCACGCCGAAGTACCTCTCGTCGGTGGTGAAGGAGGTCAGCGGGAAGACGGCGGCCCGTTGGATCGACGAGTCGGTGATTCTCGAAGCGAAGGCCCTGCTGAAGTACTCGGGGATGAGTATCCAGGAGATTGCCTATCATCTGAACTTTTCGACCCAGTCGTTTTTCGGGAAGTATTTCAAGCAGCATACGGGAGCCTCGCCTTCGCGTTACAAGCGGAAGGGGTAGTCACAGGTCCGGGCGGTCCACATCCGCACGGATCCGCCGCATGCCGCGGTCCGGATTCTTTCCGGTGCGACAGGCCTTTTCGCTGTCGCATCGTCCGCCGGGTCCATGCTTTTTTCAACCACAGCCGAATCATGAAACGTCTTTTTGCCATTGGAATGCTCGCCCTGCTTCCGTTGTGGGCTTCGGCCGGTGACGAGGGCTGGGTCATTGTCGCCCGGGATACCTCCTCGACGTATTATGCCGCCGCCGTGGCCAACGGGGAGATCGGCGTGACGGTGGGCCGTACCCCCTTCTCGCTGGGGAGTGTGGTGCTGGGCGGGGCCTATGAATCGGGCACCGCGACGTCGGTAAGCCGGATCCTGGAGGGGATTAATCCGCTCGGATTGTCGATGACGCTCGACGGTCGGCAGATCGACCCTTCGGGAATCATTCCGCAGAGCCAGCGGATCGACCTGCTGCGGGCCGTACATGAAACCTGCTGGTCGATACGGGGAGTGCAGGTCATTTGCCGGGTCCGGGCGTTGCGCAATCTGCCGTATGCACTGATGACGGAGGTGGAGGTCGCAGCCTCCCGGGATGTCGAGGTGGAGTTCTCGAACCGTCATGCGGTTCCGGCCTCTTTTGCCGACACGCTGCGGGAATCACGGACGGTTTTCTGCGAGGCCGACAGCCGGATTCTTGTGCAGCGGACGTCGGGCAGCTATAACGGGGGCCGTGATCGGGTTGTGGCCGCATCGACATTCCTCTGTGAATCCGTTTTCGAACAGCCGGCTCCCGGGAGACTGAAGGCCCTGCTGCATGCGGGAGACCGTGCGGAGTTCTCCCTCGTGGGGGCGATCTGCACGACGGCCGACTTCGGGGATCCGTGGAATGAATCGGAACGTCAGGTCATCTACGCAGCACGGGAGGGTACGCGCCGGCTTGTCGAGGGGCATGAACGCCTGTGGTCGGAGCTGTGGCAGGGAGACATCGAGATCGAGGGGGATCCGCAAACGCAGCGCGAGGTTCGTTTTGCCTTGTTCAACCTCTACGGTTCGATCCGCGAGGACAGCCGTCGGAGCATTCCTCCGATGGGGCTTTCGACACGGGGCGTCTACAACGGACACATTTTCTGGGATTCGGAACTCTGGATGTATCCGGCACTGCTGGTGCTCCACCCCGAACTGGCCCGCCAGATGCTCGATTACCGGGTTGACGGACTCGATGCGGCCCGGCGCCGGGCCCGGGCCTACGGCTATCGGGGCGCGATGTACCCCTGGGAGGGGGATGCCCGGGGCGAGGAGTCGACACCGACATATGCCCTGACCGGTCCGCTCGAACACCATGTCACGGCCGATGTCGCCATTGCCTGCTGGAATTACTATTGCGTGACCCGCGACCGGTCGTGGCTCTCCCGGGAGGGTTTCCCGCTGATGCGGGAGGTTGCACGGTTCTGGTGTGACCGAGTGACGCGGAATGCCGACGGGAGCTGCTCGATCCATAACGTAATCGGAGCCAACGAATACGCCGTGGGTGTGAGCGACAACGCCTTTACGAACGGTGCGGCACGACGGGCGCTGGAGTATGCTGCCGCGGCTGCGAGGCTCTGTGGCGAAGAACCCGATCCGCAGTGGCTTGAGATCGCCGCAGGGCTTCGGATCCTGCACTTTCCGGACGGGACGACGCGTGAGCATGCCACCTACTGCGGCGAACCAATCAAGCAGGCCGATGTCAATTTGCTGGGTTATCCGCTGGGCCTTGTGACCGACCGGGAGTCGCTGTTGCGCGATCTGTCCTATTACGAGCCGCGGATCGATCCGCACAACGGACCGGCGATGAGTTATTCGGTCTTTGCCGTGCAGTATGCGCGGCTTGGGCTGACGGCGAAGGCCGAGGCGCTGTTCCGCCGGTCGTATCGTCCGAATCTTCGGCCTCCTTTCGGGGTTTTTGCCGAGACGGCGACCAGCGGCAATCCCTATTTCATGACGGGAGCCGGCGGAATGTTGCAGGCTGTGCTGTTCGGGTTCGGCGGGCTGGAGATCACACCCGACGGGATCGTACAGCGGCCGGTTCCGCTCCCGGAAGGTTGGAAGAGTCTGACAATCAAGAGCCGGAGCGTGATATACCGGTCCGGAAAATAAATACGTGGAAAGATGAAAAGGATGCTGTATTTGGGGTGGATGCTGTGGGCGTTGTGCTGCGCGGCACCGGTGCTGGCCGGTCCGGAGACCGGAACAATCAAACTGATTTCGTTCAATATCCGTACGAGTTGCGGCCGCGATGGCGACAACAGCTGGTCCAGGCGGCGTCATGCCGTAGCGGAGATGTTCCGGCAGGAGTCTCCCGACGTGTTCGGATTGCAGGAGGCGGTGCAGGATCAGTTGCAATACCTTGACACCTCGTTCCCGCAGTATGCCCGGGTGGGGGAGGACCGTGACGGTCATGCCGAAGGGGGCGAGACGATGGCGATCTATTACCTTCGGGATCGTTTCGAGTTGCTGGCGAGCGGGACGTTCTGGCTCAGTGAGACGCCGGATCGGATTTCGCGCGGTTGGGATGCCGCCTGCAACCGCACGGTGACGTGGGTCGAACTGCGGGACAAGCGGTCCGGGAAGCGCTTTTTCTACTTCAATACGCACCTCGACCATCAGGGGCAGATGGCCCGGGCCGAGGGTGTGAAGCTGATTGTCTCGAAGGTGCAGGAGCTTGCCGGGAAGCGTGCTGCGGTTGTTCTGGGCGGGGATCTCAACGCTTCGGGAGACAATCCGATCTTCCGGCCGTTGGCCCGTCTGATGAAACCGGCCCGGGAAAAGGCCTCCGAACGAGACGCGAAGGGTACCTTCAATGGTTTCGGGACGGCTCCCGATACGATCATTCTGGACCATCTCTTTTTCCGGGGGCGCATACGTTGCCTGCGCTTTGCAACGCTCGACGGAAATTATGGCGTGCCCTATCTTTCGGATCACTATCCGATCTTGATGCTTTTTACACTTTGAATTGAGAAATCCGGCTCTGAGGACCGGATTTTTCGATTATTTTGAGCGTTTTTTGCAAGAGTTTTCCGCAAGAGTCCGTAGTCGGACAGATCCTCGTCACCGGTATCGGCGTGTAATTTTCTCCCTTTCACGCGCTGCCGCGAATCGGGGGAATCTATATTTGCCGGAATTTGCATTGCCGGGTTATTCTTTTTAGCCTT
>CALUIG010000079.1 GCA_944320625.1 uncultured Alistipes sp. | reverse complement strand
CTGCTATACAGCCCTTATTTCTGCCGGAAATAGATCTGCATCGGGACCCCCGAAAAATCCCAGTGGTCGCGGATGTTGTTTTCGAGGAACCGGCGGTAGGGCTCCTTGATGTACTGCGGCAGGTTGACAAAGAAGGCAAATTGCGGCGTGGGCGTCGGTAACTGCGTCACGTACTTGATCTTGATGTACTTGCCCTTGGTCGCAGGGGGCGGGTAGTTCTCGATGAGCGGCAGCAGGAACTCATTCAGCTCCGAAGTGGCAATGCGGCGCTTGCGCGACTGGTAGACGCGGATGGCTGTCTGAAGAACCTCGAGAATCCGCTGTTTGTTGAGTACCGAGGTGAAGATGATCGGAATGTCGTTGAACGGTGCGAGCTTCTTCTTGAGAAACTCCGTCCACTCCTTCATCGTGTTGTTGTCCTTCTCGATGAGGTCCCACTTGTTGACTACAATCACACACCCCTTGCGGTTGCGGACGATCAGATTGTGGATGTTCAAATCCTGGGATTCGAGCCCCTGCTGGGCGTCGAGCATCAGGATGCAGACGTCGGAGTTCTCAATGGCACGGATGGAGCGCATCACGGAGTAGAATTCGAGATCCTCCATGGTTTTGCCCTTCTTGCGCATCCCGGCCGTGTCGACGAGGTAAAAGTCCATGCCGAACTTGTTGTAGCGGGTACGGATCGAGTCGCGCGTAGTCCCGGCGATGGATGTCACGATGTTGCGGTCCTGTCCGAGCAGGGCATTCGTGAGGGAGGATTTCCCGACGTTGGGACGCCCCACGATGGTGATATGCGGGAGGTTGTCCTCCTCTTCCGCCGTGGTATCCGCCGGGAGCGCGGCGAGAATGGCGTCCATCAGATCGCCCGTGCCGCTTCCGGACATCGAACTGATGCAGAAGGGATCCCCGAGCCCCAGGGCATAGAATTCATGGGAATTGAAGATCAGATCGTTGGTGTCGACCTTGTTGCAGACGAGGATCACCTTCTTGGAGGTGCGTCGCAGGATGTCGGCCATGAGCATGTCGAGGTCTGTAATTCCGGTGCGGACCTCCACGAGGAAGAGAATGACGTCAGCCTCGTCGATGGCCAGCAGGACCTGGCGGCGAATCTCGTCTTCGAAGATGTCCTCCGAATTGACGGTGTAACCTCCGGTGTCGATGACCGAGAATTCGCGTCCGTTCCAGTCGGTTTTTCCGTAATGGCGGTCGCGGGTGGTTCCGGCCGTCGCATCGACGATGGCCTTTCGTTCTCCGACCAGGCGGTTGAAGAGGGTGCTTTTTCCGACGTTGGGACGTCCGACGATTGCTACGAGACTCATGTTCTTCTCCGTTCTTTGTTGCTCTTGGAGTGCAAAGATAGCGCAAATCCGCGAGGGTAAAAAATTTTTCGTGCAATTTGCGGTTCCGGATGCGGAACCCCGGAGTTGACGCCCGAATCTTTGGTCCGTTTCCGGCCTATACCCGGATGTAGCGGCTCTCGGTGTCACCCGCCTGTACGGGGTAGAGCAGGACGCAACTGTATCCGGCAAAGTGATGTTCGAGCAGGGTCGGGATCCGGCTCATCGATGGGTGGTAGGAGACGCGGTCGCGGCGGCTCATCACGAACCACAGACAGTCGTCGTCGCGCATGTCGTGTTCGAGCGAGGGCAGGTCGTCCCACTGCGTGAAGGGTACATAGTCGATGTTTGCCGGACGCTTGCGGCCCTTCGGGCGGAGATACTCCAGTGTCGATTCGGGCGCCAGCAGGGAGACCTTGGCTCCGGAATTCTCGGCCAACAGCCGGATTCTGCGCAGCCACAGCTGGAATCCGGCCTCCTGTTCGGCCTTTTCGGGCACGACGATCAAGTGGCGTTTGATTGTCGTGACGGGCTGTACGGGCCGGTACAGGAATGTCGTGACGTTGCTCTGCATGAGGATGTCCACGGCCATCTTGCCGATGGCCGGGGAGGGCGGTCCGGGGATTCCGGGAATTCCGGGAAGGGCCGGCACGACGGGAGCCGAGAGGTGCATGCCCATGACGATGTCGGTGATGTTGCGCTCGCGGGCCACGCTGACGATGGCATTGGTGATGTTCACGTCGTAGCGGAGCAGCTCCTGAAGGTAGATGTCGGCGGCAGCAGCGGCCGTTGCGGCGGCATCGAGGATCTTGCGGGCCCGTTTTTCCACGTTCGGGTCGTCGGCCTTGTTGTCGATGGCGTGCAGGGCGTAAAGCCCGTTGGGCTCACCGGCGCGTTTGAGCATCGAGCTCAGTCCGACCAGTTCGTCGGCCGACTCCTCGTGTGCCACGGGGATCAGGATGTGATCCTCCTGTTTGGGGGCTTTCGCTTCGGGGGCGTGCGTCTGCCGGACGGCGATGTTGTGGGCCCCGCGCTGGGTGGCGAAGGTCGAGACGGTGCAGGTGGCCAGGATCATCAGGATCGTACCGTTCAGGACGCTCTCGCTGAGCAGACGGATCGGTTCGCCTTCGGGCGTATATCCGAGGATGACGTTGTAGCCGACCATTACGGCAGCGAGTGTGGCGGCGACGTGTGCCGAACTGAGTCCGAAGATGACGGTGCGCTGGTCGGGAGATAGCCGGAAACTCTTCTGGGTGAGCCATGCGGCGATGAACTTCGCGGCGGTGATCAGCACGATCATCACGGCGGCGACTTCGAGGCTCTCCCAGTCGCGGAAGAAGGCGCGGTAGTCGATCAGCATGCCCACACCGATCAGGAAGAAGGGGATGAAGATGGCGTTTCCGACAAATTCGATACGGTTCATCAGGGGCGACGTGCGGGGGATGAGCCGGTTGAGTGCGATTCCGGTAAGGAAGGCTCCGATGATGGGTTCCAGTCCGGCCAGCTGGGCGAGGAACGACCCGAGGAAGACCATGGCCAGGACGAAGATGTACTGCGAGACGTTGTCGCTGACCTGTTTGAAGAACCAGTGAGCGATGAGCGGGAAGAGGAAGACGATGATGGCGATGCAGAGGGTCACGGACCCGGCCAGACGCCACCAGAACAGGTCGTCGACATTCCCGGTGGCCATCCCGACGATGACCGTCAGCAGGAGCAGGGCCAGGGTATCGGTGATGACCGTCCCGCCGACGGCAATGGTGACGGCCTTGTCCCGGGCGATGCCGAGTTTGCTGACGATGGGGTATGCGATGAGGGTCTGGGAGGCGAAGAGTCCGGCCAGCAGGATCGAGGAGTAGATCGAGAATCCGAGGACGTAGTATCCGGCGAGGATCCCCAGGGCGAGGGGTACGCCGAAGGTGTAGAGTCCGAAAACAAGACTCCGCCAACTGTTGTGGCGGAAGTCGGACATGTCCATGTCGAGTCCCGAGAGGAACATGATGTAGAGCAGGCCGGCCGTTCCCGAGAGGATGATGCTGCTGTCGCGCAGTACGAGGTTCAGGCCGTGGGGGCCGATCACCGCACCGGCGATGATGAGCCCCAGCAGATAGGGGATCTTGAGCTTGTTCAGCAGCAGCGGAGCCGCGAGGATGATGACCAGAATCAGCAGGAATTTGAGGATCGGGTCTTCGAGCGGCAGCGTCAGGTCTATGTGAGTGAACAGGAGCATGCGGATGCGGTCGGTTTAGGGATCTCTTTTCCACCAATATAGGGGAATGCGAAGTGCAGGGTCAAATCAGTTTTGCATCTGCCGGGCCGCATCCTATATTCGCGTTTTACGCAAATATAGCGATAATCG
This sequence comes from uncultured Alistipes sp., assembly GCA_944320625.1. Classification (GTDB taxonomy): domain Bacteria; phylum Bacteroidota; class Bacteroidia; order Bacteroidales; family Rikenellaceae; genus Alistipes. The sequence continues at coordinate 5,287 of CALUIG010000079.1, read as the reverse complement.
CCGTGAAAAGCAAGTGCCGGAACGGGATTTGTCGAGCTCTCAGGAGCATGCAGCGGGGTTTTGGGGGAGGTTCGGGAGGACCTTCCGGGCTTTGGATGAGACAGTTCGGAGCCTGTTCCGGGGTCTCTTTGCGGCGGGCGGGAACGGCCGAAGAAAACGGAAAGAGCGAAAATATCCCCTCCGGGGACACGGTTTTTGCGGAAAAAAACGTAACTTTGAAAATTCAGAATAGATAACACAGCTGCGCAAACGATAAGGGATGGATCGGAATCAGAGAGTCGGGAAATTGCTCGGACCCGTACTGGCGGGTTTTTTCATCATGGGATTCTGCGACCTGGTGCCCCCTATTACGGGCCGGATCGCCGCGGAGTTCCCTCCCGAAAAGGGAACAGCCATCAGTTTTCTGCCGACGATGGTCTTTTTGTGGTTCCTGGTGCTTTCGACGCCGGTTGCGGCGTTGATGAACCGCTGGAGCCGGAAGCGGACAGCCCTGACGGGTTACGGACTTACCTTTGCGGGACTGCTGGTCCCCTATGCCGCCGGCGCCGGCTGTAGCCTGGGTTGGTACTTCGTGGGATTCGGGCTGCTGGGCATCGGCAACACCTTTGTCCAGGTGGCGGTGAATCCGCTGCTGGCGACGATCGTCCCCGGGGAGCGGATGACCAGCTATCTGACCGTGGGGCAGATCTTCCGCAATACGTCGCTGCTGCTCCTGGCTCCGCTGGTCACGGGGCTTGTGGCGTGGACCGGTTCGTGGCGTCTGCTGCTGCCGATCTATGCGGGTCTGACGGTTGTGGGCGGGGTGTGGCTGCAGATGACCGCCATTCCCGAACCGCCCCGCCGCGTACATACGGCGGGATTCATGGAGTGCTTCCGTCTGTTGAAGAATCGTCGGGTCCTGCTTTCGACCCTGGGCGTGGCCTGTTTCATTGCCGGGGATGTCGGGATCGGCTTCCTGTCGGTGCGGCTGATCGACGCACCGTCGTCGATCCTCACCACCACGGGTTTCTACGCCTGCCGGATCGTCGGAACGCTGGTCGGGGCGTGGGTGCTGACGCGCTATTCCGACGTGAAATACCTGGCCTGGAACATGTCCGGAGCGCTGGTGCTGGCGCTGGTGCTGCTCTTCGTGCGGAACGAGACGGCGATTTATGCGGCCGTCGGACTGCTGGGCTTCGCCATGGCGTGCGTCTTCGCCACGTTCTACTCCGTGGCGACGAAATCCGTTCCGGAACAGGCCAACGAGGTGGCCGGGCTGATGATCATGGCTATTGCGGCCGGAGCCGTTTCGGGCCCGGTCTGCGGGGCGGTGATCCGGGCCTCGGGAAATCCCCATGTGGGCATGCTCTTCGTGGCGGCATGCCTGGCCTACATGCTTTGGGCCGCTATTCGGCTGAAACGTGAAAACTGATACCGAAATATGAAAGGACTCGTTAAACTCGTACTGACTCTTCTGCTGGCGGGCTCCGCGCTGAGCGCTGCGGCACAGTTGCCCCGTACCCGGGTGGAGTGGGGTGTCATCGGGGGCTTCAACATCCCCGACTATACGACCGATATGGATCTTGCCACCATTCGCAACAAATTGGGCTGGCAGGCCGGAATCTATACGGCACTCAAATTCGGCGTCATCGCCGTCGAACCGCAGATTCTCTACGTGCGGCAGGGGCTTCGGATCCGTCCGGAGGGTGCTTCGGAACTGAACGTCAAGTCGAACTCGATCGACGTGCCGATTCCGGTGTCGTTCCGGTTGCTGAACCCGCTGCGGATCTATGCGGGCCCGGTCTTCACGGTGATGAACGACTGCAAGCTGAAGTCGGGCGGGGATCTGCTCGATTTCGGGCGGATCCGCCCGTCGCTCTCCTATACCGTCGGCGCGGGAGTGGTTCTGCTGCGTCACCTGATGGTGGACGTGCGCTATAACGGCCAGTTCCGCAGCAAGCACGATGTGGTGCTGCCCGACGGTCGCCAGCTCGACAAACTCCGGACCTACAACGTGGCTGTCAGCCTCGGTTATCTCTTCTGACCCATGACGGAGACAGTCTGCAAGGAGATTCTCATCGAAGGGGCCGATCCCCGGGAGCTGTACGGACCCCAGGAGGCCTATCTGGAACAGATCCGGGCGTTGCATCCGGCGCTGAAGATCGTGGCACGGGGTTCGTCGCTCAAGGCCCTGGGCCCCGAGGCCGAGACGCGGCGCTTTGCGCAGCGTGTGGATGCGCTGGTGGCCTATTACCTCAAGTACGGGCATATCTCGTCGCAGGTGATCGACCAGTGCTTCTCGGGAGGCATTCTTCAGGAGGATGCGCCGGTGGACAAGGATGTGATCGTCTACGGCAACAACGGCAACATCGTCCGGGCCCGGACGGTGAACCAGCAGCGGCTCGTGAAACTCTACGACAAGGACGACCTGCTCTTTGCCGTGGGTCCGGCGGGTTCGGGCAAGACCTATACGGCTATAGCGCTGGCCGTACGGGCCCTGAAGGAGCGTCAGGTGCGGCGGATCATCCTCACGCGCCCGGCCGTGGAGGCGGGCGAGAAACTGGGCTTCCTGCCCGGCGACATGAAGGAGAAACTGGATCCCTATCTGCAGCCGCTGTACGACGCGCTGAACGACATGATTCCGCCGGTGAAGTTGCAGAAGTACCTGGAGGAGGGTACGGTGCAGATCGCGCCGCTGGCCTACATGCGGGGCCGGACGCTGGACAACGCCTTTGTCATTCTGGACGAGGCGCAGAACACCACGCTGTCGCAGATCAAGATGTTCCTCACGCGCATGGGACGCAATGCGCGCTTCATCGTCACGGGCGACGTGACGCAGATCGACCTTCCGAAGCGGTCGGACAGCGGACTGGTGCGGACGATGGAGATCCTGCGCGGAGTCGAGGGGATCGGGATCGTGGAGTTCGACAAGCGCGACATCGTGCGGCATCCGCTGGTGAAATACATTGTCGAGGCCTTCGACCGCCGGGTCGGGGAGTCCTCGGAAAGCCATGAAACGTCAAATTCAAAAAACGAATAGAGCAATATGGATCGTAATCTGACGGCCTTGAAGCCGACCTTGGTCTGGAAACACTTTGCGGAGATCGTCCGCATCCCCCGCCCCTCGTCACACGAGGAGCAGATTCGTCGTTACGTGCTCGATACGGCGCATAAACTGGGTCTCGAGGCCCGCGAGGACGAGGCGCACAATATTTATGTGCGCAAACCGGCCACGCCGGGGATGGAGCACCGCAAGGGTGTAATCCTGCAGGCGCACCTGGACATGGTTCCGCAGAAGAACAACGACAAGGAGTTCGATTTCGAGAAGGATCCGATCGACGCCTACGTCGACGGCGATTGGGTGACGGCCGACGGCACGACGCTGGGGGCCGACAACGGTATCGGAGTGGCATCGATCCTCGCGGTGCTGGAGGACGACACGCTCGTACACGGACCGCTGGAGGCGCTCTTCACGGCGACGGAGGAGACCGGTATGGACGGAGCCTTCGGTCTGCAGGGCGGTGTCTTGCAGGGAGACATCCTGCTGAATCTCGACTCCGAGACGGAAGGGGAGCTCTATGTGGGTTGCGCCGGGGGGCTTGACGCCAATATCTGCTTCGACTACGCCGAGGTGCCGACTCCTGCGGAGGGCTACACCTCTGCGAAGATCACGGTCAAGGGGCTCAAGGGCGGCCATTCGGGCATTCAGATCGTCTGCCAGCGTGCGAATGCCAACAAGGTGCTGTTCCGCTTCCTGAACGAAGCGCCGTGCGAGACGCTGCTGGCGTCGGTCGACGGCGGCGGGCTGCGCAATGCCATTCCGCGCGAGGCCGAGGCCGTAGTGCTGGTTCCGACGTCCGGGTTCGGGGCCTTCACCGAGGCGTTGAAGGCGTATGAGGCGACCGTACAGGCGGAGTATGCCGGGATCGAGGATCCGATCGAGCTGTTTGCGGAGGCGTGCGACCGCCCGGCGGGGATGCTCCCGCGCGAAACGGCCACGGCGTTGATCCGGTCCGTGGTGGCCTGCCCCGACGGCGTACAGAAGATGTCGATGGCCATGTCGGGTCTGGTGCAGACCTCGACGAACCTGGCGCGTGTGGTCTCCGACGGCCGGACGGTGAAGTTGCAGTGTCTGCTGCGGAGTTCGGTGCGGAGCGAGAAGCGTGCCCTGGGCGAGGCGATCGCGGCGGTCTTTGCGCTGGCCGGAGCCCGGACCGAACTGTCGGGCGAGTACGACGGTTGGAATCCGAACATGGCGTCGCCGATCCTGAAGGCCATGACGGCCTCCTACGAGCACCTCTTCGGTACGAAACCGTCCATTACGGCAATCCACGCCGGACTGGAGTGCGGCATCATCGGCAGCAACTATCCGGGTCTGGACATGATCTCGTTCGGCCCGACGATCTGCTACCCCCACTCGCCGGACGAGAAGGTGGAGATCGCTTCGGTCGGGAAGTTCTACGACTTCCTGACGGATACGCTGCGTCACATCCCCGAAAAATAGCCGCGCGGTGAGCGTACCATCCGACAAGTGGTTTGTGATCGTGAATCCCGTGGCCGGCGGCGGCCGCGGGCTGGATCACTTTCCGCAGATTTCGCGCCTGCTGCGCGAAGCGCATATCGTGTGCGAGCCGGTCTTCACGGAGCACAAGTTCCACGCCACGGAACTGACCGTTACGGCCGTACGCGAGGGCTACCGGCGGATCATCGTCGTGGGGGGTGACGGCACGCTGCACGAGGTAGTCAACGGGCTGTTCATCCAGCAGGTCGTGGCGCCGCAGGAGGTGCTCCTGGCGGTGGTGGCCGTGGGGACGGGGAACGATTGGGTGCGGACGTTCGGCATCTCGAACCGCTATCAGGATGCCGTGCGGGCGATCAGTGCCGGGTGTTCGTTCCTGCAGGATGTCGGGGTGGTCTCCTACGAGGAGGCGCACTACCGTCAGAGCCGCTACATGGCCAACGTCGGGGGTGTGGGATTCGATGCGCACGTCGTACGCAAACTCTCGCACCTGAAGAAGAAGGGACACAAGAGCCGCTGGCGCTATACGTGGTGTGTGGTGAAGAACTTTTTCCGCTACAAGTCGACGGGTATCAAGGTCTGGGTCGACGACCGGCTGGTCTACAACAACCTGCTGCTGTCGGCGGCCGTGGGAATCTGCAAGTTCAACGGCGGCGGCATGCAGCCGCTTCCCGCGGCAGTGGCCGACGACGGAATTCTGGACCTGTCGCTGATCCGTCCGGTGCACTTCTGGCATCTGCTTTTCCGGTTCCACTACCTCTTCAACGGCGGGATCTACCGCATCCGGCA
>CALUIG010000078.1 GCA_944320625.1 uncultured Alistipes sp. | reverse complement strand
CCTGTATTCTTTTTGAAGAAACGACTCAGGTAAGAGGAGTCCGGGAAATGGCATGCGGTGGCAATTTCGGCAATGGACAATGCCGGATTGTTTAACATTACTTTCAGTTCGGCCGTTAATTGTTCGTCGATGATTGCTTTGGGTGTCTTTCCTTCAGAATAGGTTTCTGTAATATCATTGAGATAGCGTGGGGAAATGCAGAGCCGTTCTGCATAGAACGAAACCTGATGCATTTGTGCGGCATGTTCGTGCACCAGGTACATAAACTTGTGAAAAAGTTGCTGCTTCCGGGTATATGACTGAGCAACGGATATGTATTTGTCGGGAATGGTGCTGAAAATCCACATCAGCATACTTTGCAGGAAATTCAGTTCCATTCTCTCTCTGAAGGCGGAGGAAGGCTGTGTGAAAAGCATTTCTCCCAGGTCTATCCATAAGTTGATGTTTTTCCAGCTTTGTTCTCCATGGTTGTATAAAGGAAATTCCTCCATGTAATTGAAATACGTCGTATCCAATGAAATGGCTGCTTGCAGGAAAACCTTTTTGGGATAGAGCAGCATCCGTACGTGAAAATCATCCGAAGCTTCCAGTAATTGCATGATGCTTCCTCCCCAAAATATCAGCTCCGACATTTTGTCGAGGTGAAATTGTTGTGCTCCCGTGGAAAGGAGACCTTCTCCGCAAGTACATAACAGCTGCACGCCACAGTCAAAATAAAGCGGGGTTGATGCCAACGCCTGCAAGTCGCCTTCCTCATAATGGATTCCGGGAAGGGCGGAAAGTAAGGATAGATCCATGAAACCGTACTTTTTTACAACAAAAATAAGCATTTTCAGGCATATAAAACCGTTTCTGTTCGTTTTTTGAAAACTATTCTGCTATAAAAGGTATGGACCTCCTTCTTTATGTTGGCTAATTTTGCCACAGTTAAAAAAGGATATTATGACAAGAAGCAATTCTCAAATTTTTATTCTGGTATTTCTTGGAATGCTTACGGCTTTCGGGCCTTTCGTGACCGACATGTATTTGCCCACTTTGCCGGCCATGACCGATTTTTTTCACGCAAATTCCTCACAGGTGCAGCTGGGATTGACTGCCAGCATGATCGGGTTGGCTGTAGGGCAACTTTTGTTCGGGCCGCTCAGTGACAAGTATGGACGTCGTCTCCCTTTGATTGTGGCCATGTGTCTGTTTCTTTTGTCTACGTTGGGTTGCATTTATTCCAATACCATTATGCAGTTTGCAGGCTGGAGACTTATACAGGGAATAGCGGGAGCAGGCGGTATTGTCATCTCCCGTTCCATTGCCACAGATAAATACTCGGGCAGGGAATTGACGAAAATGCTGGCCGTTATCGGGGCGATTAATGGAGTGGCTCCTGTGGCAGCTCCCATTGCCGGAGGAGCAATGGCCGACAGCGTGGGTTGGCAGGGAATTTTCTGGACTTTGTTCGGGCTGGGGATTCTGTTGGTTTTCGCAAGTTTGCATTTTAACGAGACATTGCCGGCGGCGTGCCGTCAGCATACTCGCTGGGCTGATGTGTATAAAAATTTTGTCGCGGTTCTGAAGAACCGTCAATACGTCTGTTACATCCTTCAATATGGCTTTGCACAAGGCGTGTTGTTCGCCAATATTGCCTCGTCACCTTTCATTGTGCAACAGCATTACGGTTTTTCTCCGTTGATATTCAGCATTTGTTTCGGAGTCAATGCTATTGCAATCATGCTGTCTGCGGTTTCCGCGGTTAAGTTTGCCCATCCGGAACAAGCGTTGTACAGAGGAAGTGCAGGTATGGTGATTGTCTCTTTCTTCCTTTGCCTGGCCCTTTGCGCGGATTGCAATTTCTGGGTGTATGAGTTGCTGCTCCTCGGATTGCTGTCCATGCTGGGACTTACTTTTACCGCTTCCAACACATTGGCTATGGACAGTGAGCGGGCCAATGCAGGCGTAGCATCTGCCTTATTGGGCGCATTGGGATTTGCGTTCGGCGGAATCGTTTCGCCTCTTGTCGGAATAGGCAACATCATGGTATCTACGGGGATCATATTTTTTGTCGGCTCGGTGTGTGCGTTAGGCTGTACGCATATAGCCCTTCATCGAGTATTTTCGAAGGCAAGGCATTATAATTATAAAAGATAACAGACTGCCATACCCCTCCCCGCACAGTATTGCCAGAAAGTAAAATAATACCATATTTGGAGAATAAAAACGAGGAATTGACAAATTAACCGATCCGATTTCTCCGTTATATACACGACTAAAAAAACACACGACATGATTCAAACCGAAGGTTATATTTCACAGATAGTCGGACCTGTGGTGGATGTGACATTCCAGCCCGATATGGCGGAGTTCCGGCTCCCGCCTATCAACGATGCGTTGGAGATTCACCTCGACGACGGACGAACGCTCATCGTCGAGGTGCAACAGCACATCGGCGAGCACACGGTACGCACCGTGGCCATGGACTCGACGGACGGACTGCGGCGACATATGAAGGCCACGGCGCTCGGGCATCCGATCTCGGTACCTACGGGCGACCAGATCAAGGGCCGTCTGCTCAACGTCGTCGGTTCAGAAATCGACGGAATGAAATCCCTCGACCGGACCCATACCCTGCCCATTCACCGCGAACCGCCGAAATTCAACGAACTGGCAACCTCCCAGGAGGTCCTTTTCACGGGTATCAAGGTCATCGATCTGCTGGAACCCTACGTCAAGGGCGGCAAGATCGGGCTGTTCGGAGGGGCCGGCGTCGGCAAGACGGTGCTCATCATGGAGCTGATCAACAACATCGCCAAAAAACACAACGGATTTTCAGTATTCGCCGGCGTGGGCGAGCGTACGCGCGAAGGAAATGACCTGCTGCGTGAAATGCTCACCTCGGGCGTGATCCGCTACGGTGAGGAGTTCAAGAAGAGCATGGACGAGGGGCACTGGGATCTCTCAAAAGTCGACTATGACGAAGTAGCCCAATCGCAGGCCACGCTCGTCTTCGGCCAGATGAACGAACCCCCCGGAGCCCGTATGTCGGTGGCGTTATCAGGCCTGACCGCTGCCGAGTCGTTCCGCGACAGCAAGGAGGAGGGGGCTCCGAAGGACATTCTCTTCTTCATCGACAACATCTTCCGCTTCACGCAGGCCGGCTCGGAGGTTTCGGCCCTGTTGGGCCGCATGACCTCGGCTGTGGGTTATCAGCCGACGCTGGCCACCGAGATGGGACGTATGCAGGAGCGCATCACCTCAACCAAACAAGGGTCGATCACCTCGGTACAGGCCGTCTACGTCCCGGCCGATGACCTCACGGACCCCGCTCCGGCCACGACCTTCTCGCACCTCGACGCCACGACGGTTCTCAGCCGCAAGATTGCCGAATTGGGTATCTACCCGGCGGTCGACCCGCTGGAGTCCACGTCGCGCATCCTCGATGCCAACATCGTCGGCGAGGAACACTACACCGTGGCCCAGCGCGTAAAGCAGATCCTCCAGCGCAACAAGGAGTTGCAGGATATCATCGCCATTCTCGGCATGGACGAGCTCTCGGACGAAGACCGCCAGACGGTCAACCGCGCCCGTCGCGTGCAGCGTTTCCTCTCGCAGCCATTTTCCGTGGCCGAACAGTTCACGGGCGTGCCGGGGCAGATCGTCCCCATCGAGGAGACGATCCGCGGCTTCCGCATGATCCTTGACGGCGAGGTGGACCACCTGCCCGAGCAGGCCTTCCTCAATGTCGGAACCATCGACGATGCCATCCGCAAGGGCGAAGAGCTCCTCGTCCGGACCGGACAGAACAAATAATCCAACCCGAAACAGTTACGCGCCATGACCCTGACCATTATAGCTCCGTGCGGTACGCTGTGCAGCACGTCAACCGACAAGGTTTCGTTCCCGGGGACGGTGGGACGTTTCACCGTGCTGCCGAACCACGCTCCGCTGATCGCCGGGCTCGCTCCCGGAGAGATCGTCTACTCCGCCAAAGAGGGTGACGTCCGCCTGCGGATCAAGAACGGATGCGTGCGCGTCTTCGAAAACCGGATTGAAGCCTGCGTCGAAAAGGCCGACGAAGGTGCCGGAAAACCGGAGGATGAACAATCATGAAATTGCTGAAAACATTCCTGAAAATTGTACTGCTGGCCGCCCTGCTCGTCCCGGCGGGCACGCTCCGGGCCCAAGAAACGGAGCAGGACCCGGACATCAAGCAGATCGTTCTGGGGCACCTTGGCGACAGTTACGAATGGCACATCCTGTCGACATCCGACAGCGAATGGAGCCTGCCGCTGCCGGTCATCGTTCACAGTCCTGCAAGCGGCTGGCACTGCTTCTCGGCCGCCCGACTCCGTGAGGGGGCCGAATACGAAGGGCTGCGAATCGCCTCGGAGGGCGAATACGCCGGGAAAATCGTCGAACGACAGGACGACGGATCGGACCTCCGCCCGCTGGACCTCTCGCTGACCAAAACCGCCGCCGCCCTGGTGCTGAACTGCCTGCTGCTGCTCTGGATGGTGATGTCCGCAGCCCGCTGGTACCGCCGCAACAAGGCGACAGACCGGGCCCCGAAAGGTTTTGTCGGACTCTTCGAGATGCTCGTCACGGAGATTGTCGACGGGGTGATAGAGCCCTGCGTGGGGCCGCGTTACCGCAAGTTCGCACCCTACCTGCTGACGGCCTTCTTCTTCATCCTGGTGAACAACCTCATGGGGCTGATTCCCTTCTTCCCGGGCGGTGCCAACGTCTCCGGAAACATCGCCGTGACCTTCATCCTGGCGTTGGCCACGTTCCTCGCCGTCAACATCTTCGGCTCGAAGCACTACTGGAAGGATATTCTCTGGCCCGACGTCCCGGTCTGGCTCAAGGCCTTCCCGCTCATGCCGCTGATCGAGTTCGTGGGTATCTTTACGAAGCCCTTCGCGCTGATGATCCGTCTGTTCGCCAACCTGATGGCCGGACATGCCGTCATTCTCAGCCTCACGTGCGTGATCTTCGCCACGGTGAGCATGGGGGCCGCGATCAACGGATCGATGACCGTCGTGTCGGTCCTCTTCACGATCTTCATGTACTGTCTCGAACTGCTGGTGGCCTTCATCCAGGCCTATGTCTTCACGATGCTCTCGGCCGTCTTCATCGGACTGGCCCAGGAGGAGCCTGAAAAGGAGCCCGAAACCGAGGCTCCGCAACCACTCGAAAATTCGAAAACCGCAACGATAAAACAATAACAAAAATCACTTCACGACTATGGAAAGTTTAGGTATTATGGGCGCTGCCATCGGCGCAGCCCTGGCCGTCATCGGCGCAGCATTCGGCATTGGAAAGATCGGCTCGGCAGCCATGGAGGCCATTGGCCGCCAGCCCGAAGCCGCCGGCAAGATCCGGACCAACATGATCATTGCCGCCGCCCTGATCGAGGGTGTCGCCCTCTTCGCCGTTGTAGTCTGCTTCCTGGCACTCTAATTCCAAAACCGTAACGTGCCATGGGACTTCTGCAACCCGAATCGGGACTGCTGTTCTGGATGACGCTCGCCTTCGGCGTGGTGTTCGTCGTGCTGGCCCGCTACGGATTCCCGGTCATCCTGAGGGCCATTGAGTCGCGCAGGGAGTATATCGACTCGGCGCTCGATGCCGCCCGGGAAGCCGAACGCAAGTGCGCCACGCTCGAGACCCGAAGCCGGGAGATTGTCGACCAGGCCGAGGTCCGGCGCAACGAAATCCTGCGCGAGGCCGACGCCCAACGCAAGCAGATCCTTGCCGACGCCCGTCAGAAGGCCGAAGCCGAGGGACAGCAGATGCTCGAAAAGGCCCGACGTCAGGCCGAGTCCGAACGGGCTGCCATCCTCGGCGACGCCAAACGCGAAATCGCCGCCCTGGCCGTCGCTATCACCGAGCGTATGCTCCGCGAGGATCTGCGCGACCGCGACGCCCAGACGCAGCTGGCATCCCGACTGATGGATGAACTGGATCCGAAAAACCGCAAGACATGGACACCGGATTGATCGCCCGACGCTATGCACGGGCCCTGGCCGACTTCGCCGAATCGAACGGTGAGATGACCCGCACGGCCGAAGAGGCCGCGGAGTTCATCGAGGCATACAACCGAATCGACGAACTCCGTCAGGCGTTCATCTCCCCGGTACTGGACCCCGACGCCAAAGTCGCGGTCATCCGGCAAGCAATGGGTGGCAAACTCGCAGGATCACTCGAGGGGTTCCTGCGACTGGTCATCCGTCACCACCGCGAAAAGTGGATCTGCTTCATGCTCCCGGCCTTCATCGGCATCTACAAGCAGCGGTACGGGATCGTCGACATGACGCTCACCACGGCCACAACGGTCGATGACGACTTCGTTGACCGGCTCTCGGCCCGTGTCGGCGTCGTGACCCACAGCCGCGAGGTCCGCGTCCACCGGAAGGTCGACCCGGCTCTCATCGGCGGCTTCCGATTCCGCATCGACGACCGGCTGATCGACGCCAGCATCGCCGCGCAGCTCCGCCGCGTAGAACAGAAACTGGGCAGACTGCCCGAAAGAAAACTTTGATCATGAACAACAAAGAGAGAATAAAACCATCGGAAATCTCGGAGGTGCTCTTCTCCGAACTCCGCGGTGTGGACCTCTCGGCACAGTATGCCGAAGTGGGTACCGTGCTACAGGTCAGCGACGGTGTGGTGCGGATCTACGGTCTGCAGAACGCCGAGGCTAACGAGCTGCTGGAGTTCGAGAACGGCTTGCACGCCGTGGTAATGAACCTCGAGGAGGACAACGTCGGTGCCGTGCTGCTTGGCTCGACCGACCGCGTCGAGGAGGGCGACCTGGTGCACCGCACGGGACGTACGGCCTCGATCAACGTCGGTATGGGGATGCTCGGCCGCGTGATCGACCCGCTGGGCCAGCCGATTGACGGCCTGGGCGAGATCACCGGCGAGCGGATCGAACTCCCGCTCGAACGGAAGGCCCCCGGCGTGATCTTCCGCCAGCCCGTCACGGAACCGCTCCAGACCGGAATCAAGGCCATCGACGCCATGATCCCGATCGGCCGCGGTCAGCGTGAACTGATCATCGGCGACCGACAGACGGGCAAGACGGCCATTGCCGTCGACACAATCCTGAACCAGCGCGCAAACTTCGAGGCCGGCGACCCGGTTTACTGCATCTACGTCGCCGTGGGACAGAAAGCCTCGACCGTAGCCTCGCTCGTCGAGACGCTGCGCACGCACGGTGCACTGGACTACACGATCGTCGTGGCCGCCACGGCTGCCGATCCGGCCGCCATGCAATACTTCGCACCCTTTGCCGGAGCCGCCATCGGCGAGTTCTTCCGCGATACGGGCCATCATGCGCTGGTGGTCTACGACGACCTCTCGAAGCAGGCCGTGGCCTACCGCGAGGTGTCGCTTGTCCTGCGCCGTCCGTCGGGCCGCGAGGCCTATCCGGGCGATATCTTCTACCTCCACTCGCGCCTTTTGGAGCGTGCCGCCAAGATCATTGGTCAGCAGGAGGTCGCCGAACAGATGAACGACCTGCCGGAGACTCTGCGCGGCAAGGTGCGCGGCGGGGGATCGCTCACGGCCCTGCCGATCATCGAGACCCAGGCCGGCGACGTCTCGGCCTACATTCCGACCAACGTCATCTCGATCACCGACGGCCAGATCTTCCTCGACACGGACCTCTTCAACCAGGGCAACCGCCCGGCCATCGACGTGGGTATCTCCGTGTCGCGTGTCGGCGGAAGCGCCCAGATCAAGGCCATGAAGAAGGTGGCCGGTACGCTGAAAATCGACCAGGCGCAATACCGCGAACTGGAGTCCTTCTCGCGTTTCTCGAGCGACCTGGATCCCGTGACGGCCGCGACGCTCGACCGTGGACGCAAGAACACGCGTCTGCTCGTTCAGCCGCAGTATTCGCCGCTGTCGGTCGAGGAGCAGATCGCCGTACTCTACTGCGGTACGCACGGACTGTTGCGCGACGTACCCATCGAGCGGGTGGCCGAGTTCGAACACCTGCTGCTCGAGCGGCTGCGCACGACCGATATTCCCGAAACCCTGCACAAGGGACAGATCGACGAGACGCTCGGTGCCCGGATCGAGGAGCTGGCTGCCAGTGTCACGACGGCTCTAAAGGCTTGAGGTCATGGCTGCACTCAAAGAGATCAAGGCACGGATCGCCTCGGTAGGCGGCACGCTGAAGATTACGTCGGCCATGAAGATGGTCGCGTCGGCCAAACTGCACCACGTGCAGGCCGAGGCCGAGGCTCTGGCCGCGTATGAGCACCAGCTCTCCGCCATCACCGATGCCCTGCGCCGATTCGCCGGCGAGCGTGAGATCGCCATGCCGCTGACTCGGCCCCACGCGCGGTTGCGCAGAGCCGTTGTCGTGGCCATCGCCTCCGACGGTTCGCTCTGCGGCGCATTCAACGCCGAGGCGGCCCGACGGCTGGAGCGTACGATCGTGGAACTGCGCAGCGAAGGATGCGAGGAGATCGAGGTCTGGCCCGTGGGTGAAAAGATGGCAGCCTTTGTCCGCAAGGCCGGATATGCGGCTGACGACACATTCCGGTCGCTGGCGGGGCATCACAGCTATGCGGGAGCCGTCGAGATGGCCGACCGGCTGATGAAGGAGTACGACGAGGAAAGGATCGACCGGGCCGTGCTGGTCTACAACCACTATGCTTCGATGAGCCGTCAGGTGCCCGTCAGCGAGGCAGTGCTCCCGATGGAGGCCCGTCAGTCGAAGTCAGAGCTCGGAGCGATTCCCGATGCGGACTACATTTGCGAACCCTCGCCCGCCGAACTACTCGCCGAGCTGCTGCCGCTCACGATGCGCACCCGGATGTACGAGATCCTGCTGGACAGTGCCACGGCCGAACATGCTGCCCGGACGGTAGCCATGCAAACCGCCTCGGACAACGCCCAGGATCTGCTTGACGAGTTGAAGCTCTTCTTCAACAAGCAGCGCCAGCAGGCCATCACCAACGAACTGGCCGACATTGCCCCTTCGGATTGACCGTCGGGGAGGCATTTCGACAGCGTCGGCAAGGATCTGCTTGCGTTGTACGTCGGCCTCGCGCAGGATTTCGTAACGCCGTGCGACGGCGTGACGTCACGCAAGGCAATTCAGGAGGAGCAGTTCATCCAGCCCGGGCAGACGCTGCTGCCGCTCAGCGAGGACGG
>CALUIG010000077.1 GCA_944320625.1 uncultured Alistipes sp. | reverse complement strand
GTCGGCAGCGCCTATGCAAACGGCGACGGTACCGATGCCAACCTCCAGGACGGCAAGTACCTCCGGATCAAGAACCTCGAAATCGGATATACGCTCCCGAAGCGCTGGACCGATGCCATCCGAGCCAACAGCATCCGCGTATTCTTCTCGGTACAGAACCTGGCCACCTTCACCGCATACACCGGTTACGACGTGGAGGCCTGGGACAACACGAACCCCTATCCCGGATCGAGAAGCTTCATCGGCGGTGTGTCCATCAATTTCTAAACGTCCAACCCGTAAATGTATCGAATCATGAAAAAATTACTATATGCCGCAGGATGGCTGTTGCTGCTGGGAGCTACCTCCTGCGAAAGTTTCCTCGAAGAGACGCCGCAGAGCAACCTGACCCCTGAGAACTCCTTCAAAACCGACGAGGACTGGAACAGTACGTTGACGGCCGCATACGGAGCCCTGCAGAATATAACCGCCGGATTCGAGGCCAAATACGCCATTACCCTCGGAGAGTTCGGAACCGACGAGGTCAAACCCATCGACCTCGGATGGGCGGCCTATGCCGAACTCCATTACTACACCTTCTCGCCCTCGCACGAGTTCTTCGACAACCACTACACGCTCTGTTACGACGGCGTGAAACGTTGCAACATCGTCATCGACATGCCCGCCGAAGCGCCGGTCAGCGGCCTGGCCCGCAACCGGATGATCGCCCAGGCCAAGTTCGTACGGGCGGTGCTCTACTTCGACCTGGTACGCATGTACGGCGGTGTGCCCCTCTGGACCTCGGCTTCGGTCGACAAGAACCAGATCATGAAACCCCGGGCTTCGGCAGACGAGGTCTACGAAACCATTGTCAAGGACCTGCGCGATGCGGCCGGCGTACTCCCCGCATCGTGGGAATCATCCGCAGACAAGGGTCGCGCCACCAGTTATGCCGCTTACGCCATGCTCGGACGCGTCCTGCTCCAGTGGGGACACCCGGATGAGGCACTCGCCGCACTCAACCAGGTCTACGGAAAATTCCACCTCTACGACAACTATGCCGACATCTACTCGCCCGACCACAAGAACGAAGCATACGAGAACATCTTCGAAGTACAGTTCAAACACTCGGGAAAATGGGGCGAAGAGGGTTCGCTCCAGCACAGCTACTGGGGCCCGCGCAACATCCCGGGCAGCACGACCGCTTTCGGAGGTTGGGGTGGATTCGGCCCTTCGCAGTATCTCTACGACAGCTATGACAAGGACTATGACGGTTCGCAGGTAACGAACGACCGAAGAAAAGAGGAGTTCTTCTGGACCGAATATGCCGGTATCCCGCAGACGCCGCCCGCCATCAAGAAGTTCTGGGACCCGAAATACGGAAACGAAATCGAAAACGACGACCTGAACTTCATCTTCATCCGCTATGCCGACGTGCTGCTGATGCGCGCCGAAGCGCTCAATGCAGTCGGTGATACCACGAATGCCAAGTATGAATGCATCAACGAAGTACGAAGTCGTGCCGGACTGCCGGAGATCACGGCCGCGGACAACCTCTCCAAAGAGGAGTTTGCCGATGCCATCCTGCTCGAACGGCTCAAGGAGCTGTGCTGCGAACACCTCCGGAGATTCGACCTGATCCGTTTCGGAAAACTCGTCGATCAGGTCAAGGCGGCCTATCCCGAGGACAACATCAACATCCGCGACTATCACGTGCTTTACCCGATTCCGCAAAGCGCCATGGATGCCAACGACGCCATCACGGAAAATAACCCAGGATATTGATCATGAAAAGGATTATTCAGACAGGATGCTGCCTGCTGTTGGCCGTTCTGGGAACAAACTGTTCGAAAGACAACGGCGAACGATTCCCAAACACCGGGAATACAGGCTCTACGACCGTGGAAAACGGAATCGTAAAGGTCGTTCCCTATGAGTATTACCAGGCCTTCCGGAACCCCATGAAGGGGTTCCGGGAGTTCTTCGGACCCGGGATCGACAAGAAACGGAGCGAATACCCCTATCCTTACGGCTCGCTCATCAAGGAGTACATGCAGTGGAACATGATGGAGAACGTCGAGTCGGACGGCGTGGACAAGGTCATCGAATACAGCAACCACCGCTGGGAAGGAGTCGAGGATATAAACGTGAAGGTCGTCCCCAGACCCTTCATCGTCTGGATGGAGGCCTATGAGGGCGGCGTCGAGAAGAACACCTACACGGACAATCCCGACGACCTGAACGGTTGGCACTGGCCATCGGACTTCCCGCGCGAAGTGAGATCGGACGACGACAACACCCCCTCGACCGGCGGCTACTTCGACCCCACGTTCCAGGATCGGATCAAGAAACTCATCGCAAAACTGGGTGAAGCATGGGACAACGACCCCCGTGTGGCCTATGTCGAGATGGGACTCATCGGGGAATGGGGCGAACACCACGATCCCAACATCACGACCTACTGGCTACCCCACACCCAATCCTTCCACGTGGCAAACCGGACCTGGATCCCCGGGATCGAGAAGGTCCTCGGCGACGCTTTCAAGGCCGCATTCAAGAACAAGAAGGTCATGGTCCGCTATGCCTACGAGTTCGAAGACTACGACTTCGGAATCTATTGGGATTCGTGGGCCATCGCCGAAGAGGAGGAGCGCGGATACAACGCCATGATGCGCCGCGGCGACTACTGGAGGACCCAACCCGTCGGCGGAGAGATCACCTGGGGCTGGGGTGACCTCTACAACAAGGGGTACCGCAGCATGGAGGACTGCCTGGCCAATACCGAAACCCGGACGAAGGTCATCGACCAGATCCGCGCCCTGCACGGAAACCACCTGGGCGGCGTAACCTGGGCCAACTTCCAGGATCCCGTCTTCCAGGTCAACGCGGCCCTGGTACAGAAGGTTCTCGGATACCGGTTCGTCATCAAGGAGTTTGCCTACCCGACCCGAATCGAACCCGGAGCTCCCTTCGAGGTGAAACTCAAGGTCGTCAACACGGGTTCGTCGCCCTTCTACTACGACTGGCCCGTCGAGGTGGCGCTGCTCGACGCTTCGTCCCACCGAAAGGTCTGGTCCGCAACGCTCGATGACGTACACATCTCGCAATGGATGCCCGGTGACAACTGGGATTCGTCGAAGAGCTGCTACCTCTCGCCCGCACCCGAAAACGAGGTGAGTGCAACCCTCACGCTCGACGGCGAGATCGACCCCGGAAAGTACATTCTCTCGGTCGCCGTCCTCGATCCGGCCGGCATGCTGCCCTCGCTGCGCTTCGCCGCCATGAACTACTTCTCGGGAGGACGTCACCCGATGGGATACGTCGGCGTCGGAACCGACTGCAACGAATATGCCCTCACGAACGTCAAATTCGACGACATACAGAGCGACAAATCCTTGAAATACATCGTAGAATAAATCTGTCATGCGAATCCGAAACCTCCTCTGTCCGCTCCTCGGCGCCGGTCTCCTTACGGCCTGCGGCGGCGGACCCCGACCGGCCCGATATACGGCCGAAACCGACGGAAGGAACGTCCGCGTCACAATGGCCGAGTACGAACCCGCCCTGCGCAACCCCCTGAAGGGCCTCCGCGAGTATTTCATGATCGGGACCGACACCCGGCGCCCGGAATATCCCTACCCCTACGGTTCGCTCATCAAGGAGTACATGCAGTGGAACATGCTGGAGAACATCCGGACCGACGGCGTGGAGAAGATCATCGAGTACAGCAACCACCGCTGGCAGGGTGTCGAGGAGCAGAACGTCAAGGTCATACCCCGCGTGCTGCTCGTCTGGGTAGAGCCCTGGCACGGAGGATGGGCCAAGGACCCCGACAACCCCGATGACCTGAACGGTTGGCACTGGCCCGCGGATCTGCCCGGAGAAACCGGTCCCTACAAACAGATCCCCGGATCGGTCGGGGCCTACGTGGAGCCCGAGGATTCGCTCACGACCATCTCGGGAGGCTATTTCGACCCCTCCTTCCCGGACCGCGTACGCAACCTGATACGGAAACTGGGCGAAGCCTGGGACAACGATCCTCGTGTGGCCTACGTCGAGATGGGAATCATCGGAGAGTGGGGAGAGCACCACGACCCCGATCTGTCGACCGTCTACCCGCCCCACGACGAGCCCCGGCACGTCGCCGGCCGAACCTGGATTCCCGGCATGGAGCAGGTCCTCGGCGACGCATTCCGCGATGCGTTCAAGAACAAGAAGGTCATGGTCCGCTATGCCTACGAGTTCAAGGATTACGACTTCGGAATCTATTGGGATTCGTGGTCCCAACCCCAGGAGATCGGACGGGGATACAACGAAATGCGGGCTCGCGGCGACTACTGGCGGCGGCAACCCGTCGGCGGAGAGATCACCTGGAACTGGGGCGATCTGGCCAAATACCGCAGTTTCGAGGCCGTCGTAGCCGACGACACCACCCGGCGCACCGTCATCGAACAGATCCGAAACCTCCACTGCAACCATCTGGGAGGCATCACCTGGGCGGACTTCAACGACCCCGTGTTCGCACGCAACGCCGCCGAACTGCAGAAGGCAATGGGATACCGGTTCGTGCTCTCGGAGGCCGTCTATCCCGCCCGGATCGAGCCCGGCAAGGAGTTCCGGGTCGAGTTCACGGTCCGCAACACCGGGTCCTCGCCCTTCTACTACGACTGGCCCGTCGAAGTGGCGCTGCTCGATGTCCAGACCCGCGAAAAGGTTTGGGGAACCCGCCTCGACAATGTGCATATCTCACAATGGATGCCCGGAGAGGCGTGGGACATGCAGATGGAACGTTACCTCGTGCCGCCCGAAAAAAACGAGGTCCAGGCGCTGATCCGACTCGACGATGAGATCCCGGCGGGTCGCTACATCCTGGCCCTGGGTATTCTCGATCCCGCCTGCGGCCGCCCGACGGTCCGCTTCGCCAACACGAACTACTTCACGGGAGGTTTTCACCCGCTGGGGTATGTCGGCGTCGGGCAGGAGGAGAACACCCCGGCGCTCGATCCCGGAACGTTCGACGACCTGCAAGCCGATACCACGCTGAATTACAAACCGTAAAACCTTAACAACCTTTCATGAAACGGATTCTGATTCTCGCCCTGTTGCTTCTGGGCGTCTCGTGCGGACAGAGAGAGCCCGCACCCGCGGACGAACCCCTCCGGGTGATCTTCGACACGGATCTCGGAAATGACATCGACGACGTCCTGGCCCTCCAGATGTTGCTCAACTACGAGCAGGAGGGGAAAATCGAACTGCTCGGCGTCACGCTCTGCAAGGCCAATCCGGCCACGATCGCCTTCGCCGACGGATACTGCCGCTTCAACGACCGCGGCGACATTCCGTTGGGGTATGCCTACCACGGCGTCACACCCGAAGACGGCACCTATCTGCTGCCCACGCTCGCGGCCTCGGTCGACGGAAAACCACTCCTGCAACCCGCACGAACCGTGGACAGCCAACTTCCCGAAGGGTACAAACTCCTGCGGAAACTGCTGGCCGGACAACCCGACGCATCGGTCGTACTGATCGCCGTGGGACCGCTGACCAACATCGGGAATCTGCTCGTCAGTCCGCCCGACGAGTTCTCCGAACTCCCGGGGCGGGAACTGGTCGCCGCGAAGGTCCGCCGCGTGGTCACGATGGCCGGACTCTTCGGCAACGAATTCGACTTCCCGGAGTACAATGTCGTCTGCGACCTGGAGGCGGCACACCGGGTCTTCGAAGGTTGTCCCGTAGCGCTGACCACTACCGGCTGGGAGGTCGGAAACCTGTTGCTCTATCCGCATGAAAGCATCCTCTCGGATTTCGGAGATCCCGAAGCCCATCCCCTCCCGGTCGCCTACTGTCACTACATGGAGATGCCCTACGACCGGCAGACCTGGGATCTGACCGCCGTACTCGAAGCGGTAGAGCCCGGCGTATGGTTCGACCGGTCACAGAAGGGTACGGTCCGGATTGCCGAAGACGGCCGCAGCTCGTTCGAGACCTCCGATACGGGAAAACAGGAGTATCTGATCATCCCCCGGGAACGGGTTGAAGCCACGCTCGATGCCCTCGTCGCCCGCACGACCGGCAAACCTCAAAAAGAGACCCTGCAATGAAAAGCGCGTTGATCTGCCTGGCGGCCGTGGCCATGCTGATGCCGGCCGCAGCCAAGGAACGGCCCCTGGCGAGCGTAACCTCGCCC
The DNA here is from genome assembly GCA_944320625.1 of uncultured Alistipes sp. Lineage (GTDB taxonomy): Bacteria > Bacteroidota > Bacteroidia > Bacteroidales > Rikenellaceae > Alistipes. The sequence goes on along the minus strand of CALUIG010000077.1, from coordinate 3,072 downwards.
GACGGCTCGAACACCGTAAACCTGTTCCATGACGGTCAGGGTCTCCGGTACGAAGTGTTCCGGCACGAAGAACGGATTCTGGCCCCCTCGCCGCTCGCCATGACCGTCGACGAGCGTACGTGGGGGACCGATGCCCGGCCGCGGAAGGTCCTGCGCCGGGAGGTGGAGCGCACCGAACATTTCGTCGTGGCCCGGAAGTACCCCTCGGTGAGTGACCGCTATCGGGAGGTCCGGCTCGTCTATCCCGGGTATCGGGTCGAGGTGCGGGCCTACAACGACGGGGTAGCCTACCGTTTCGTCGGAACCGAGCCCCGCGAGGGGGCCGTCGTCAGCGAGCGCATCGGATACGAATTCGCCGAAGACTACCCCTCCTACACGCTGCTGACCCGGAATCTGCAAAACTGGTTCGAGGAGAACTACACCGAACGTCCGCTGAGCCAACTGCCCGCAGACAGCATCTCGATTGCCCCCGTCATGGTCCGCGTCGGGCGCTACGACGTACTGCTGGCCGAAGCCAACCTCTACGACTATCCGGGATTCTACCTGCGACCCACCGGACGCGGATTCGAGGGCGTACAGGCCGCATATCCCCGCAAGGAGGAGTTTTTCGACGGCACCAACAAGATCTACGCCACGGAACGAGAGCCCTATCTGGTGAAGGGCCGGCTCGATCGGGCCTTTCCGTGGCGCGTGACGGGAATCTTCGACGACGATGCGTCGATCCTCAACAGCGAACTGATCTATCTGCTCTCGGACAAGACCCGGAACGACTACACGTGGATCCGACCCGGCAAGGTGCTCTGGGACTGGTGGAACCACAACAACATCTACGGTGTGGAGTTCAAGGCCGGCATCAACACGCAGACCTACCTCTATATGGTGGATTTCGCCGCCGAACACGGCATCGAATACCTGCTCATCGACGAGGGTTGGTCGGCACGCGACGACCTGATGACGCTCAACCCCGAGGTGGACATGCCCGCCATCTGCCGCCATGCCGCGGAAAAAGGGGTAGGGATCATGCTCTGGGCCAAGTGGATCAATGTCGACCGGCAGCTCGACGAAGCGTTCGATCGCATGAAGTCCTGGGGTGTGAAGGGCGTGAAGATCGACTTCATGGACCGCAACGACGCAAAAATGGTCAACTTCTTCGAACGGGTGGCACGCAAGGCCGAAGAGTGCCGTTTTCTCGTGGATTTCCACGGATCCTACCCCAATGAAGGCATGCGGGCGAAATATCCCCTGCTGATGACCCGGGAAGGGGTCGTCGGGCTGGAGTACAACAAGTGGAGCGACCGCGCCACACCGCGGCACGACCTCATCATTCCCTTCCTGAGAATGTGGGTCGGACCCATGGACTACACCCCCGGCGCCATGCTCAACGCACAAAAGGAGTCGTTCCGCATCAATGCCGTGGAGCCGATGAGCCAGGGTACCCGGGCGCATCAGCTGGCGATGTACGTCGTCTACGAAAGTCCGCTCCAGATGCTCGCGGACAGCCCGACCAAATACCTCGAAAATCCGGAGTGCTTCGAATTCCTGAAGCAGGTCCCGACCGTCTGGGATGAAACCCGACCGCTGTTCGGCCGCATCGGAGAGAACATCGGCATCGCCCGCCGAAGCGGAGATCAATGGTTCGTGGGAATCATGGGCGGCAACAGCCCCCAGCAGACCTCTCTCGATCTTTCGTTCCTCGGAGACGGAACCTACCTCATGACGGCCTTCTTCGACGGTCCCAACGCCGAGGTCAACGGAAAGGATTTCCGACAGGTCGAAATGGAGGTCTCCTCAGATCTGAAAATCCCGGTCGACCTGGCATCCGGAGGCGGATTCTCGGCCGTAATCCGAAAAAAATAGTCGTTTCACCTAATATCTGAATACATGTATATTGTCGGTAACTATTTTACGGCCGTCGTGTTCTGTCTGATCACGATGCTGTGCTGGGGGTCCTGGGGAAACACCCAGAAACTCGCCTCGAAGAGCTGGCGTTACGAACTCTTCTACTGGGACTATGTGATCGGCATGCTCCTCTTCGCCCTGTTGCTGGGGCTGACAATGGGAAGCTGCGGAGAGGCCGGACGCCCCTTCCTCGCCGACCTCGGACAGGCCGCAGCGGCTTCAATCGGGTGGGTCCTGCTCGGAGGTGTCATCTTCAATGCCTCGAACATCCTGCTCTCGGCCTCCGTCTCCCTGGCCGGAATGGCCGTCGCCTTCCCCCTCGGCGTGGGTATCGCCCTGGTGCTGGGAGTCATCGTCAACTACATCGGGGCACCCTCCGGGAATCCCCTTGTCCTCTTCCTCGGCGTGGCTCTCATCGTCCTGGCGATCATCTGCAACGGAATCGCATCGGGACGGATGCAGCACGGTGAGGAGAACCGCAGGAACAACCGGAAAGGCGTCCTGCTCGCACTGATCGCCGGCGTACTGATGTCGCTCTTCTACCGCTTCGTCGTGATGGGCATGGACGTCGAGAACTTCGAATCCCCGGCTGCCGGAATGCTCACACCCTACTCGGCCATCTTCATCTTCTCGCTCGGCGTTCTCGGCAGCAACCTCCTCTTCAACACACTGGTCATGCGGTGGCCCTTCGTCGGCCAGCCCGTCGGATACGGCGCCTACTTCAAGGGATCGCTCCCGACCCATCTGGTCGGAATGCTGGGCGGAGCCGTCTGGTGCCTGGGTACGGCCTTCAGCTACATCGCATCCGGAGAGGCCGGACCCGCCATCTCCTATGCCCTGGGACAGGGTGCTCCGATGGTCGCAGCCGTCTGGGGCGTATTCATCTGGAAGGAGTTCAAGGGGGCCGCACCGCTGGTCAACCGGCTGCTGGCCCTGATGTTCCTACTCTTCATCGCGGGACTGGGACTCATCATCGCCGCCGGAAACTGAGTCTTATCCTTTATTTGAACATTCCATGAAAAAACTGCTCAAAACACTCTGTGCGGCATCGGCCCTCCTGCTGGTCTCATGCTGCGGGACGCAGGGATACGATCGAGTCGACGGAATTCTCGTGACCGAGACTCCGGCCCGGGCCGCAGGCCAGCAGTCGGTCCTGGGACTGCGCACCGCACC
>CALUIG010000076.1 GCA_944320625.1 uncultured Alistipes sp. | reverse complement strand
TGATGCCGACCGCCTCTCCGACACCGGGCGGTATCGAAAGGAGAATGCCGGGAGGAAGGGGGGGGGAAGAGAAAGGAGAGGAGAGGAGAGGAGAAGGGAGAGAGAAGAAGATGCGGAGAGGGGAAGATGCGGAGAGGAAAGTGCGGAACGGAAGGTAACGGAGTGAAAGATGAGGAGCGGGAGATACGGAGCGGAAGGTGTGGAGCGGAAGAGAATCCCCGGGAGTGAACGGACCTACAGTGCGAAAACGATTTTTTCGCCTGCAAATGCAAAGTTCTGACCCCGAGCCACACCAACATCCGAGAAAAAACGTACTTTTGCACAACAATAACGTACAAATACAGGATTTACACAATATGGCAAGCGAAACCAACGAAACCCGGGAGAAGTCGCTGAACTTCCTCGAAGAGATCATCGAAGAGTCCATCGCCAAGGGCGAAACGCGTGTTCAGACCCGTTTCCCGCCCGAGCCCAACGGATACCTCCACATCGGCCACGCCAAGAGCATCTGCATCAATTTCGGACTGGCCAAGAAGTACGGCGGCAAGTGCAACCTCCGCTTCGACGACACGAACCCCGTCAAGGAGGATGTCGAATATGTCGACTCGATCAAACGCGACATCCACTGGCTCGGGTTCGACTGGGCCCTGGAGCGCTATGCGTCGGACTACTTCGACCAACTCTACGAATGGGCCATCGTGCTGATCAAGAAGGGACTGGCCTATGTCGACGACCAGACCCAGGAGCAGATCCGCGAAAACCGAGGGACGGTATCGGTACCGGGTACGCCGTCGCCGTGGCGCGACCGATCCATTGAGGAGAACCTCGACCTCTTCCAGCGCATGAAGAACGGCGAGTTTCCCGACGGTGCAAAGGTCCTCCGCGCGAAGATCGACATGGCACACCCCAACATGCTCTTCCGCGACCCGATCATGTACCGCATCATCCACGCCGAACACCACCGCACGGGCAACAAGTGGTGCATCTACCCGATGTACGACTATGCCCACGGCCAGAGCGACTCCATCGAGCAGATCACACACTCGATCTGCACCCTCGAATTCGACGTTCACCGCCCGCTCTACGACTGGTTCATTCAGGCCCTGGAGATCTACCCCTCGCACCAGTACGAGTTCGCACGGCTCAACCTCACCTATACGATGATGTCGAAGCGCAAGCTGCTGAAACTCGTCCAGGAGGGTGCCGTCATGGGCTGGGACGACCCCCGGATGCCGACGATCTGTGCACTCCGGCGCAAGGGCTATACCCCGGCTTCGGTGCGCAACTTCGCCGAGATGGTCGGCGTGGCCAAGCGCGACAACGTCATCGACCTCGCCAAGCTCGAATACTGCGTGCGCGAGGATCTGAACAAGGTCGCCGAGCGCCGCATGGCCGTGCTGAACCCGCTGAAGGTGACCATTACGAACTATCCCGAGGGGAAAACCGAGTGGTTCACCGCCGTGAACAATCCCGAGGACGAGGCTGCCGGAACGCGTCAGGTGCCCTTCTCGAGGGTGATCTACATCGAGCGCGACGACTTCATGGAGAACCCTCCGAAGAAGTTCTTCCGACTGCAGCCCGGCGGCGAGGTGCGCCTGCGCTACTCCTATCTGATCAAGTGCGAGGAGGTCGTCAAGGATGCCGAGGGAAACATCACCGAACTGTTGTGCTCCTACGACCCGATGTCCGGAAACGGCTCGTCGAGCGACGGACGCCGCGTGAAGGGTGTCATCCACTGGGTATCGGCTCAGGATGCCGTCGAGGCTGAAATACGCCTCTTCAATCCGCTCTTCACCAAGGAGAATCCCGACGACGTCGAGGAGGGGCAGACCTGGGAGGACAACCTCAACCCCGAATCGATGGTCAAGATCAAGGGTTATCTGGAGCCTTCGCTGCGCGAGATTCCCGTGGGTCAGGCCGTGCAGTTCGAGCGCGTGGGCTACTTCTGCCCCGACACGGACTCGACGCCCGAGCATCTGGTTTTCAACCGCACCGTGACGCTCAAGGACTCCTGGGCCAAGATCAACAAGTAAGACGGAGTCATCCGCCGACAAAAGAAAGACACCCGACTTGACAGTCGGGTGTCTTTTTATCTTCGGGCAGAACAATCAATCACATCAGCCGCCCGAAGGTCCTGCCGCCCAACATGTAACGCAGAACAACCGAACCGCGATAGATATGTCGGGCTTCGGCCTTGCGCGCCGACTGGATTGCGCGCCGTTTCCCTGCCAGCGCCGGATGCCACCGGAAAAAGTCCCGCCAGGCCCGGAATACCGCCCGGAAGTTGTCCGCTCGCCCCTGCGCCAGATACGACAGCGCCGCCAGCAGATCCAGCGTCGGGCGCAGCACCGAAACCAGCAGCCGCTGTCCCGACGAGGAGCACTTGTAGAGCATCGCCAGATTGTTGCGGTGGTTATAGAAGACCTTCGACGGAGAATCGGTCTGCAGGGTCCCGCCGCCCAGATGATAAACCTTGCTTTCAGGGACCACCCGCACGCGGTAGCCCGCCAGCTGCATCCGCCAGCAGAGGTCGATCTCCTCCATGTGGGCGAAGAAGTCGTCGTCGAAGCCCCCCAGCGCCCGGAACACCACGGCCCGGCAGCAGAACGCCGCACCACTCACCCAGAAAAGGTCCCGGGCATCGTCGTACTGGCCCCGGTCCTCCTCCACCGTGCGCAGAATCCGGCCCCGACAGAAGGGGTAGCCCAACCAGTCGATATAACCGCCCGCGGCCCCGGCGTATTCGAACTTCCGGCGCTCCTCCGACGAGATCAGTTTCGGCGAAACGACCGCCACGTCCGGATTCCGGTCCAGCGTGTCGAGCAGCGGCTCCAGCCAGCCCGCCGGAGTCTCCACGTCGGAGTTCAGCAGGATGTAGTAGTCCGCCTCGATGTGCTCCAGAGCCCGGTTGTAACCCCCGGCAAAACCGTAGTTGCGGTCCAGGCGGATCACACGAACCGTCGGGAACTCCGCCGTCAGGACCGCCACCGAGTCGTCCGTCGAGCCGTTGTCAGCCACGACAACCTCCACCCCGGCCGGTGCTGCCGCCACCACCGACGGCAAGAAACGACGCAGGTGAGCCACGCCGTTCCAGTTCAGTATGACGATTTTAGCAACTGACATCTCGTTTGTGTTTCCAGCGCCGGTGTGACCAGATCCACAGCTCGGGACGGCGGCGGATCTCCGACTCCAGCATACGAACGTAACGCTCCGTGATTTCGTACTCCGAGACCTCCTCTTTTCCGTCGTAAATCCGTTCGAACGACATCTCGTAACGACCCCGCGCCAGGCGGTCCATCTTCACGAAATAGACCGGAAGGTGACAGCGCAAGGCCAGTTTCTCTCCGCCGTCGAAGAAGATCGTATCCTGGTTCAGGAAACGGAACCAGTGGCTGTCGGGACGCCGCGGCGGATTCTGATCGGCGATAAGTCCCAATACAAGATTCTTGCCGCGGATCCCCTGTTCACGGTTGCGCAGGTAGAAGCGCAGGCTCTCCTTCATCGAAACCGTCGTGGCGTAGTCACCGTTGCGGAGCCGCTGGTAGAGGGCCTCCATGACCTTGCTGCGCAGCGGATGGTAGACCGCCACGACAATCTGCGTCGGAGCGTAAAGCCCCCAGAACGAACAGTATTCCCAGCACCCGAAATGGGCCGTCATGGCGATCCAGTCGCGTCCTTCGACCCGTTTCAGGTGCTCGTCCAGTCCCTTCACCGTCAGGGCTGCACGTCCTTTGGCCGGGGTCAGGTGCGCCAGGTCCAGCGTATCGACGAAGATCTCGGACAACGTCCGGTAGAACCTCCGCCGGATCCCGGCCAACTTCTGCTCGCTCTTTTCCGGAAAGGAGTTCCGCAGGTTCTTCCGCACCACCGACATCCGGTAACGGATGCAGTAATAGAGCAGGAAATAGAGCAGGTTCTCCACCACGCAGTACTTGAACCACCGCGGCAGCAGCGAAAACACATACGCACAGAGCCAAAGCGCCTCCAGCCCCACCCGCTGCATGAAATTCAAATCCGTCCGTTTCATCGCCGCAGCCGCATCAGGGTTCCACGAAGAGTTTGACGTTGCGGATCTTCGTCCGGATCCGCAGCCAGTTTTTCAGCGTCTGCTCGTCGATCGTCTGCGTGGAGTCGCGGCGCGTCACCACACAGATCAGCGTCGTGTCGCGCGGGGTTCCGGAGATGTCGAACGTGATCCCCTTGGTCAGCGAAACGGCCTCCACGTTCTCCGCCAAAGCTCCCATCTCCCGCGAAACGTCGTTCACCTCCACGTCCGTCACCCGGTAGCGCTTCAGTTGCGAGGACATCTCCTCGATCCGACGGTTCTTCTCCGTCAACAGCTCCTGGTAGCTCTGCTGCAGCGAGGCCACGTCGATCCGGTCCTCCGTATTGGCCTGCCGCACGATCAGTTCCGTCCGTTCCAGTCCGAAGCCCACGAGCTGCGTCCGGGCATTCTCGATCACCTCCTCACCCAGCGGTTCGCCCACGAGCAGGAGTTCGATCCGCGAGGACTTGTGCCCCCGGGCATAGTGCTTGTTGCACTCGATCACCCGCGTATGCGGGAAGTTGAAGACCTGCGCCACGTATTTGTCCGCCACGGCCTCGAAAACCGAGACCTGCACCATGTGGAAACCGATCACCACACTCGGGATGAACGTCACGAGCGTAATGACCATCATCAGCCGCTTGACAGTCCGCTCCCGGGCCTTGTCGATGAAGACCTTCTTCTCGTAGCCCAGGAAACGGACCACCAGATAGGTCGCCAGGGCGATGAAGACCGAATTGATGAAGAAGAGATAGAAGGCTCCGAGGAAGAAGCGGAACTGTCCCGTAGCCAGTCCGAAACCGGCCGTACAGAGGGGCGGGATCAGCGCCGTGGCGATGGCCACGCCCGGGATAACGGTCGAGGTGCGGTCCTGCCGCGTCTGCGCCACCATGCCCGCCAGACCGCCGAACAGCGCGATCAGCACGTCGTAGGTCGTCGGAACCGTACGGGCCAGCAGCTCGCTGCTGTTCGACGACAGCGGCGAAATGAAGAAGTAGACCGTCGAGGTGATAATCGCCACGATGAACATCAGCGCCAGGTTGCGCAACGATTTTTTCAGCAGCTCGAAATCATTGATTCCCAGCGACAGTCCCACGCCCATGATCGGGCCCATGATCGGCGAGATGAGCATCGCGCCGATGATCACCGCGGCCGAATTGACATTCAGACCCAGCGACGCGACCATCGTGGCAAAGATCAGCACCCAGAGGTTCACCCCGCGGAAAACCACCCCTTTCGAGATATTGGCGACCACCTCGTCGCGCTGCGCCTTGTCGTCTTCGAGGCTGAAACGCCCCTTCATGAACTCCCGCAACTCCCCGAGCCACACCCCGAACGTACGGGGCGAACGGGCCTGCGGATCCTGCATATCGTTATTTTTCCGTGTCATAATCCGTTTCTTCTTCCGGGTGTCCGCAGCCGTCGGGCTCCCGCTCCGGGGACGGATCCTCCTGCGGACGGCGGCGGGGTTTTCCCGACACGACGATCACGAACTCGCCCTTGGGTTCGTGTGTGCGGAAATGCTCCAGCACTTCGGAGACCGTGCCGCGCACGGTCTGTTCAAATTTCTTGGTCAGTTCGCGCGACACCGAAACCGCCCGGTCCGCTCCGAACACCTCGGCAAACTGCTCCAGGCACTTCACCACCCGATAGGGCGACTCGTAGAAGACCATCGTGCGCTCCTCGTCGGCCAAAGCCTGCAGGTGCTTGCTGCGGCCCTTCTTCTGCGGCAGGAATCCCTCGAAGCAGAAACGGTCGCACGGAAAGCCGCTCTGGACCAGGGCCGGAATGAGGGCCGTAGCTCCGGGAAGCGTCTCCACCTCGATGCCCGCCTCCACGCACGTACGCACCAGGAGGAATCCCGGATCCGAGATCCCCGGAGTCCCCGCATCGGAAACCAGTGCGGCATTGCGGCCCGCGGCAATCGCCTCGGCAACCAGCTGCACGGTGGCGTGTTCGTTGAATTTATGGTGTGAGCGGAGTTTCTGCTCAATACCGAGGTGTTTGAGCAGGAAGGAGGTCGTACGCGTATCCTCGGCCAGCACGAAATCCACCTCGCGCAGTACGTTCACCGCCCGCAGCGTGATGTCATCCAGGTTGCCGATCGGCGTGGGTACGATATAGAGTTTGGCCATGCCGTCAAGCGAATTTGCGTTCGAGAAGCTCCATCATCAGTTTCGCACCGTCGGAATTGGGATTCCAGGCATAGTGTTCCGCGATGAAGATCATGCAGTCGTCGAAATCCCCGCATCCGTTGAGGGCCTCGATCGCCTGTTCGTAGGCGTCGCCGTCACCCCCGAACAGATCGCGGATCAGCAGGAAACGGTCGTTCAGACCGATCGCCTTCCGGAGATCCGTCACGGGTTCGCTGCGACGCAACTCCGAAGCCATGTCTCGCGGCGGGACGATCGTATCGGCCAGGGTCTGCACGTCGTGATTGATCACCTCGCCCAGCACCGCACCGCCCGAAAGTCCAGCATGATCCGGGAATCCGGCAGATACTGCCGGTTCTTCCGTTTCAGAGGATGCGGCGTGCTCTGCAGAAGCGGCGATTGCAGAGGATGCGGCGGATTCGACCGTTTCGAAGGGTTCGGAGGGTTCGGTCGCTTCAGTTGCTTCGGCCGGACCGGAATTCCCGGCCACGTCGGCCACATCGATAACATCGAAAACCTCGGCATCCTCGGCATCCTCGGCATCCTCGTCCAGAGTCTCCTCCGGGACTCCGGAGGTCTCGATGGTACCAAGGGATTCGAGGAGCTCGGAATCCCCGCTTTCCGAGGCGTGCAGGTTTTCCGGCATCGGTTCCGGGACAGGCGACGGATGAGGTTCCGGAACAGGCTCCGAAACGGGAAGAGACCCGGGGGCTGATTCGGGATCCGGATCCAACGCCGACACATCCGAAACGGAGGACCGGTTCGGTACGTCAGGTTTTGCCGGAGCCGGAGAGGGTTCCGACACCGGGGCCGGATCATACAACGACATGATCACCCGCTGTTTGTGGCGATGCCGGAGAAGTTCCTCATCCTCCAGACCGAAAAGGGTCGGAGATCCGTGGCGGGGTTTGGGAGCCTCGGCCGCCGACACCGAATCGGAGCCCGATTCCGATACGGAATCCGTTTCGAGGCTCACCACGGGATCGGGCGTCGGTTCAACCGCAGGACGTTCCTTCACGGCATTCTCGACAATGAAGTCCTGGAGATCGGGAGTTCCGATCGTTCCGACCACCTCGGGAGTAGACTCCGGCTCCCCTGCTGCGGGAACGGCCGGCTCCGGGGTCTCGACAGGCTCGGCCGGAATCGGTTCAGAGATCGGTTCCGGGGTCTCGACAGTCTCGGCTGGAATCGGCTCAGAAGTCGGTTCCGGGGTCTCGACAATCTCGGCTGGAATCGGCTCAGAAGTCGGTTCCGGGGCCTCGACGGCGGCCATCGGCGCCTGCGGCTCCACGAAAATCGGACCCGCAGGTTCATCCAGACCGGGAATATCCTCCAGTGAAAGCACCTCGCCCAGGTCGATCGACCCGGTAAAAGGCTCCTCCGCAAGGTCGGAGGAAACCGGCTCTTCAGAAAGGTCCGGAACCGGTTCTGCAAACCGGATCGCCTCGTACAGTTTCCGCAGCTTTTCAAGTGCCAGGTCGCGTTCCACGACCGGTATCTCCTCCGCCTGCGACCACCCTTCGACCAGTGCCGAAAGTCGCCGCACCTCGTCCCGTATCGTTTTCAAATCCATTGTCCGTGCAATTTTAGACCTTCAAAGATACGCATAAACCTCCTTTCGGCAAAACAATCCTCCCGATAATTTTCCCTTCGGCCTCTCCCCGGCGAATTCCGGCCCCGCAAAGCCGCACTCCACGCATAAAACCATCCTCTCTCACGGAAAATAGGATTCATCCCGGTAAAAATTGCAGGCAAGCTTGTCTTTTTGCCCCCGACTTTTCGTATCTTTGCATCTTGAATATCAAAACTCGGAACAAATGGCATTACAATGCGGCATAGTCGGCTTGCCGAACGTGGGCAAATCGACGCTTTTCAACTGTCTGTCCAACGCCAAGGCCCAGGCGGCGAACTTCCCCTTCTGCACCATCGAGCCCAACGTCGGCGTAATCACCGTCCCCGACCAGCGGCTGATCCGCCTCGCGGAGATTGACAACCCCAAGCGGGTCGTCCCCACGACGATCGAGATCGTCGACATCGCCGGGCTGGTCAAGGGAGCCTCGAAGGGCGAAGGCCTCGGCAACAAATTCCTCGGGAACATCCGCAACACAAACGCCATCATCCACGTGCTGCGCTGCTTCGACAACGGCAACATCACCCATGTCGACGGATCGATCGACCCCGTGCGCGACAAGGAGATCATCGACACCGAACTCCAGTTGAAGGACCTCGAAACCGTCGAAAACCGACTGGCCAAGACCCAGAAACAGGCCACCTCGGGCGGAGACAAGAATGCCAAACGCGCCGTGGAACTGCTCCTGCAATACAAGTCCGTCCTGGAGCAGGGGCGCTCGGCCCGCACCGTGGAACTCGAAAAGGAGGACCGCAAACTCGTCGCCGACCTCAACCTGCTGACCGACAAGCCCGTGCTCTACGTCTGCAACGTCGACGAGAAGAGTGCAGCAACCGGAAACGCCTATACCGAGGCCGTGCGTGCCGCGATCGCAGACGAACGGGCCGAAATGCTCATCATCGCCGCTGCTACCGAGGCCGACATCGCCGAACTGGAAAGCTACGAGGAGCGCCAGATGTTCCTCGAGGATCTCGGATTGGAAGAGTCGGGCGTGGCACGCCTGATCAAGGCCGCCTACAAACTGCTCAACCTCGAAACCTTCTTCACAACCGGTGCCGACGAAACCCGTGCCTGGACCTATTCGCGCGGCATGAAGGCCCCGCAGACCGCCGGAATCATCCATACCGACTTCGAAAAGGGATTCATCCGGGCCGAGGTCATCAAGTACGACGACTACGTCTCGCTCGGATCCGAGAAGGCCTGCCGCGACGCCGGAAAGATCGGCATCGAAGGCAAGGAGTATGTCGTCCAGGACGGTGACATCATGCACTTCCTCTTCAACGTCTGACCGAGGGACCAGACAAGTGAGGGGGGGGGCAGAGAACGAGAGGCGAAAAACGAGAGACAGGAAACGAGAGGCGGAAAACGAGAGGCGGGAAGCGGGTGATAGAAAGCGGTAGTCGGCCCCGGCCAGATAGCCGACGGG
>CALUIG010000075.1 GCA_944320625.1 uncultured Alistipes sp. | reverse complement strand
AGATCGCGGGTCGTCGTCTCGGTACCGTTGCGGCGCTGGCGTTTCACCTCGTGCATCAGCACTCCGTCGTAGCCGGCCTTTTTCCGCAGATCAGCCAGGAATGCACCCCAGTCGATCCGCCCCTCGTAGGGCAGCCAGTGGCATTCGTTCACCAGATCGTAGTCGGAGATGTGTACGGTCCGGATCCGGCGGCCAGCCACCTCGATGAAGTGACCGACGGTCCCCTGCACATAGTGATTCGTGTCGAAGCAGATCCCGACGCCCGGCACCGCGTCGACGATACGCACCAGCTCTTCGGGCGTATTGCCCAGGCACGTGCGGGGCAGGTTCTCGATGCAGAGCTCCACGCCGCATTCGTCGGCAACCGCCTTCACCGTGCGGATCGATGCGATGGCGTTTTCGAGACGTTGTTGACGCAGACTGTCGGCAATCGGCTCCGAACTGGGGTGCAGCACGAGCCGCTGCGGCGCATACAGATCACAGCTCCACCGGACCATCTTTGCAATGAACGCCACGTTTTCCGCCCGCAGCGAGTCGTCCGCAACCGAGATGTCGAGCGTGCGCGAGAAGGGAAGATGCACCGACCAGACCCGGATTCCGGCACTGTCGAGGCGCTCTTTCAGCAGTTCCATCCGCGGATACTGCTCCGCGTCGGGAACGCCCCGATAGCACTGGTTCACGGCGACCTCAACCCATTGGATACCGTCCGCCACGGCCTGCCGGAGCTGCCCGACGGTCGGAATCACGCCCCACACGGCGGTGGAGGTCCCGACCTCGGGCCATTGGGCCGAAGCCGGGATCTCCATACCGAGCAGAAAGAGTGTCAGAAGAATCGAAAGCCTTTTCATGGTGATTTCAAACGACTATTTCAAGGAGTTGCTGCCCTGGGCATTTCCACCGCGCATGGGCCAGCCGACCGTTGCAGCCGGGTGCGAGAGTCCGATCGCGCCGAATTCACCGTTCTTGCCGTAGTAGAGGCGCTGGTCCGGACCGATCGTCACGGGGCTCATCGTCTGGGAGCCGATCGAGGTATATTCCGAGCGGTTGCCCGAAGCATCGAAGGCCAGCAGCGAGAAGGGCGTCACATATTGCGAAATATAGGCCGTGCCGGCATCGTCGAGCGCGAATCCCGAATAGATGTAGCTGGTAGCGCTCTTGTCCTCCCATTTGAGCGAGCCGTCCCGCTTCACGGCATAGAGGTAGCCGTTCTTCTCACAGAAGTAGACCGTACCCTCACCGTCCACGGCCGGATGGTAGCAGTCGCCGTTGGTCGTTTCGTAGTGCCAAAGTTCGCTTCCGTCCGATGTATTCACGGCCACGCAACCCTTCGAGGAGGCCTTCAGCACGGCATACAGCACCCCGTTGTGCAGGGCCAGCGAACCTCCGCGCTCGGTAACCGCATAGGCCGTTGCCGAGGCCCATTTCAGCTGTCCCGAGGCCGTGTAGGCCCAGAGTCCGGTCGAAGTGCCGATGTAGACCGTCCCGTCGGTATCGACGACAACACCGCCGCCCACACCGCTCTGCACGGCCGACCACTTTTCGTCACCCGACGCCGCATCGAACGCATAGAGACGGCCGTCGTTGGCCAGCGCATAGACCACCCCGTCGGAGGTGACTGCCGGAGCGGCCTGCACCTTCGCACCGAGCGACTTCTTCCAGCGGAGTGCCCCGGCCGACGAGACGGCATAGAACGAACCGCCGTCGTCCTCGGTTCCGAAATAGACCGTACCGTCCCCACCGACCGAAGGCCCGGCGCCGTAGGTCGCGGCATCGGTCGTATAGCTCCAGCGCGTCTGGCCCGTGATGGCATTCACGGCGATGAGTTTCTTGTCGGTCTGCGAAATGGTGTAGAGCGTCTGTCCGTCGGGTGTGAAGGCGATCTGGCTGGCCTTCTGGTATCCGGCGTTCGGGAACGTCGACCACGCAAGGCCCGAAACCGTGATCTGTCGGGTGGCCGACTCCGTAGTCTGGTCCTCGTAGGTCACCGTCAGCGTTACGGTCCACGTTCCGGTCTTGGCAAAGGCGTAGAGCGGAATCTCCTCATCCGAGGTGCCCCCGTCGCCGAACTCCCAATGAACCGAAGCCACCGTACCGCGCACGAAATAGGCCGGGTTGTATTCAAACGAGCAGAGCTCGAACTGCCGCAGCGAAGCCAGGTCGGCCGACGAAGTGGGCGTCACCACGAACGGATCGATCAATCCGGGCGTCGCCGTGGCTGTCAGCGTCTCGGAGTCACCGTGGGCATAGACACACGTCAGCGCAAAGGTGTACTCCCGGTCGTTGGTCAGTCCTTCGACCAGGCAGGAGGTTTCGTCGGAGTCGATCGTCAGCGTCTTGTCGCTCTCCGAGGCCGAGGAGACAACCAGCCGGTAGGTGTAGTCCAGCGAGGTCTCGGGAGCTGCCCAGGAGAGGAACACCCGTCCGTCGCCGGCCATGGCCTTGAAGTTCGTGGCCGCAATACGGGTCGACTTCGGCGTGGCAAAGGCCGAGACCTTCATCGACAGCCCGTTCGCATAGCGCGCCTGCACGGCAAACGTATAGGTGCAGTCGTTGGTCAGACCCTCGACCGTCAGCGAGGTTCGTGCCGCCTCTACCGTTGCCTCGCCGCCCTCGATCTGGGCATTGTCGGGCGTCCAGGTCACATAGTAGTCGAGCGGGGCGGGTTTCCCCGACTGGGCCGTCCATGATACGGTGGCTGTACCGTCACCCGCCGTGGCCGCAACCGTCTCCACCTGGAAAAGATCAAACGACGCCTGCGGCAATTCATCTTCGCTGCATCCGGCCAAAAAGGCTACGCATGCAAGCATCCATACCGATATTTTTTTCATGATCGTCATTGCATTTTGGAATTAGTAACCGGGATTCTGCCACAGCAGCGATGTGTCGTTGATGCGCTCCAGTTCGGTGTTCGGAATCGGATAGAGCAACTGGTAGTCCTGGATGGCATGGCCTTCGGCAGCCATGGCCTCCCTGGCATAGCCCATCCGCACAAGGTCGAACCACCGCTGTCCCTCGTAGGGGAACTCCTTCTGCCGTTCGAGGCAGACGGCACGGCGGAACGCATCCTGATCGGGAAGATCCGTAATGTTCAGCGGATCGAGCCCGGCACGCGTGTGTACGGCATTGAGCGCCTCAAGGGCCGGAGAACCGGCACTGCCGTCGTATCCCACCTCGTTGAGCGCCTCGGCGTAGAGCAGCAGCACGTCGGCATAGCGCAGCAGGATCTGGTCGTTGCCATACTGGAGCGTCGTCGCGTCACGCGTATCGAAGAACTTCTTCATCAGATAGAGCTGTACGTCCGGCACCTTCTGGTACTCGATCAGCGCCTTGCGCGCGTCGTCGTCGCTGTAAAGCGCCTTCAGAACGGGGCTCTGGCCCGAGTTGTCCGTGAGGTTCGAGATCGAGAACCACGCCCCGTGCCCCTCGTCCACGACCGACTTGTTGAACCGGATGGCAAAAATGATCTCGGCATTGAGCTTGTTGGAGACATCGAAGACGTCGGCTACGTTTTCCAGCAGGGTGTATTTCCCGACTACCTCCTTCAGCACGTTGACGGCCTCCTGCGGCTTCCTGAACGTCAGGTAGACCTTGCCCAGCAGGGCCCGGGCGGCGCCGAGCGTCGCACGCCCCGCATGGGCCTCGTCATAGGACTCCGGAAGCATCCGGTTGTCCACGATCTCCTGCAGATCACCGGCGATCAGGCCGTACATCTCCTCTTCCGTCGAACGCCCGATCTTGAGCGACTCCTCAACCGTCACGACCTTCCGCGTCGTGGGTACACAACCCCAAAGCCGGTACTTCATGAAATAGGTATAGGCCCGCAGGAACATCGCCTCGCCCTTGTACTGGGCCTTGAGCGTCTCGTCGAAATCGGCCCCGTCGATGCGGTCGAGCACCATGTTGCAACGGTAGACCGCATTGTCGAAGCTCGCCCAGGCATCCTCGAGAATACCGTTCGAGGCGTTGTCGCGAAACTGGTCGATGTCGTAGCGGTCCTGCGTGCCCGCCGTCGGAGCATCGAGGTAGAGGTTGTCGCCGCGGTACTCGCAAAGTTCCGTATAGTAGTTCACCTGGGTCTGGAATTTGGCATAACAGCCCACCACGGCAATGTCGAAATCGCTCGCCGTTTCATACAGGTCGTCTACGGCCACTTCGTAGTTCGGCGTGAGGTTGAAGAAGTCCTCGCCGCACGAACCCAGGCCGAGCAGCGCTATGAACGCGCTGAAAATCCGTATCTTTTTCATCTCTTGTGTCGTATTAGAAGGTTACGTTAAGTCCGACCATAAAGGTCTTGGCCAGCGGATAGGTTCCGTAGTCCTCGCCCGGCGTCAGGGCACTCGTGCTGCCGCTTACCTCGGGGTTATAGCCCGAATAGTCGGTCCACGTCACAAGGTTCTGGGCCGAGACGTAGACGCGCAGCTTCTCGACATAGAACTTCCGGGTCCAGGATGCGGGAAGCGTGTAGCCCAGGGCGATGTTCTGCAAACGCAGGTAGCTGCCGTCCTCGATATGCCAGGTCGACGTACGGCCGTTGTTGCCGGTCTGCTTGCGGTTCACGCGGTTGGTGTTGCCGTCGCCCGGCTGGTCGGCACTGACCCAGCGGTTCAGCGCAGCGGTCGTACCGTTGACGTTACCCTCCATGTTGTCCAGGTAACGGCGGTTCAGGTTCAGGATCTCGTTGCCGTGGACTCCCTGGAATGCCACCGCGAAATCGAGTCCCTTGTAACCGAAGGTCCCGCCGAATCCGTAGGTGAAGTCCGGCATGTAGTTGCCGACGATCGTACGGTCGGTATCGGTGTCGATCACGCCGTCGCCGTTGACATCGACAAAGCGGAAGTCTCCGGGCTGCGTGGTGTCGAAATGCGGATATGCCTTCAACTCCTCGGCATTCTTGAAGATTCCGTCCTGGACGAGCAGGTAGTAGGAACCGATCGGCTCGCCGACCTTCGTAATGTAATAGGCGTGTTCGACGCTGCCCGAGGTGATGATCGGCGTGTCGTTGGCTCCCAGCGCCTTGACCTCGTTCGTATTGGCCGCCCAGTTGGCATTGAACGAATAGCGGATACCGCCGGCATAGGAGTGCGACGACCCGAAGGAAAGTTCCCAACCGCGGTTGTTCACCTTACCGATATTCATCAGCGTGGTGGAGTAACCCGTCAGATGCGGGATGGGGACATCCAGCAGCATGTCGGTCGTATTGGCATAGTAGTATTCGGCCGTGAGGCTCACGTAGCCGTCCAGCAGCGACAGGTCGGCACCGACGTTGAACATCGAAGTCTTTTCCCAGGTGAGGTTCGGGTTGGCGACGTTCGTGGGCTTGTAGCCGCTCACAAGCGACCCGCTGCCCGTCCCGAGGATGTAGTTGTCGCCGTCCATCGTGGCCAGGTGCTTATAGTTGCCGATCTGGAAGTTACCCGTCTGGCCGTAGCTGGCACGGATTTTCAGGTCGTTGACCCAACGGAGCGCCTCCGAATTCTGGAAGAAGGGTTCACCCGAGATGCGCCAGGCCGCCGATGCCGAGGGGAAGTAACCCCAGCGGTTGTTCTTGCCGAAGCGCGACGAACCGTCGGCCCGGATGGCCGCCGAAAGCATGTATTTGCCCTTGTAGCTGTACTGCACGCGGGCCAGGTAGGAGGCCAGTGACCACTGGTCGGTCTTCGAATCGCCATCGTTCACCGTACCGCCGCCGATCGTCTGGTTGTAGTCGTTCGGGTAGTCCGTAGCCGTCACGTTGTTGCCCTTGTAGGTCTCCTTCTGTGCCGACTGCACCAGGACGGCCGTCAGCGAGTGGTCGCCGAAATCCCGCGAATAGGTCAGCTGGTTCTCGATGAGCCAGTTGAAGTAGAAGCCCGAAGAGCTGTATCCGACAGGATTGGACTTCTGGCCGTAGTTGGCCTTCCCGATGGTTTCGAGATCCGAGGAGGAGTAGGTGTCGTTGTGAGCCCCGTAGAAGGTTCCGCCGATCGAGGTCTGGAACGAGAGCCCCTTGCAGATGTCGTACCCGAGGAAGGCCCGGCCGGTCATCGACATGCGGTCGACGACGTCGGACTTGAGGGTCGCCAACGCCACGGGATTCAGGATCTCGTTGTGCTGGTAGTCATTGCCGATACGCCAGTAACCGTTACCCTGGAAATTGAACGTCCCGTCGTCGTTGTAGATGGGCCACATCGGATTCGAACACAGCGCCGACTGGACAACTCCGCCCGAACTGTACGAACCCGAAGCATTCACGCGGTTCGATTTCGAATACGACGGCGAGAAGTTCACCCCGTACTTGAAGTTCTTGTACTTGCCATCCAGATTCAGTCGGAACGAATACTTTTCGAAATCGGAGTTGATGATGATACCCTCCTTGTAGTAATAGTTCCCGGAGATGAAGTAGTTGATATGCTCGCCTTTCCCCGAAATCGAGATGTTGTGGCTCGTGGTCGAGGCCGTGCGGAAGATGGCGTCCTGCCAGTCGGTATCGGTCAGGCCCGGTTCGCCGTTCAGATACGGCGTGAGCTCCACCGGCCAGTTCATGTACGATTCGGGACGCTCGCCGTTGGGAGCCGTGCCGCCGGGATAGATGCTGTAATAGGAGTTGTCGTGTCCCTCCCTGGCAAACTGGGCATACTGATAGGCGTTCATCAGGTCGATCTTCTTGGAGAGGGTCTCCACACCGTAATAGCCGTCGTAGGTCACCTGGATGGTCTCCGACTTTCCCTTTTTGGTCGTGATGAGGATCACGCCGTTCGAACCGCGCGAACCGTAGATCGCAGCCGACGAGGCATCCTTGAGCACCTCCATCGACTCGATGTCGTTCGTATTGAGGTTCGAGAGGCCGTTCTCCATCGGCACGCCGTCGACGATATACAACGGGTCGTTGCCCGCCGTGGCCGAACTGATACCGCGCACACGCACCATCACGTTGCCCTCGGGATCACCGCCCGTCTGCATTACCTGCACGCCGGGCATCTTGCCGATCATCGACTGCCGGAAGTCGGAAATGGGCTGATTGGCGATGTCCTCGGCCTTGATCGAGGAGATGGCCGTCGAGACGTCGCGCTTGCGCACGGCACCGTAACCGATCACCACCACGTCGTCCAGCGCCGTAGCCTCCTCCTTCAACTGGATTTCGAACGTCGTGCGGCTCCCGACGGGAATCTCCTGCGTGTCGTAACCGATGTACGATACGACCAGCACGTCGTCCGGCGTCACATCCAGCGAAAAACCGCCGTCGAGGCCCGTACTGGCGCCCTTGGTCGTACCCTTCACGACCACCGTGGCACCGATGACGGGCACCCCGGCCGCATCCACAACCGTACCCTTCACGGTTCGGGGCTGAAGGGGGGGGGTAGACGAGGTGGGTCGGGCCATCAGATAAACTTTTTGATTCTTGATCTCGTAGCCGATCTGCGTACCCTCGAAAAGTCGATCGAGAGCCGTTTCGAATTTCGTGTCCACGACGTCAAGCGACACGATCCGGTCGGGATCGACCGTCGGACGGGAGTGGTAGAACGCATACCCGGTCTGCCGCGAAATCTCGTCCAGCACCTGCACCAGCTTTACCTGCCGGAGCTGGACAGTCACCTGCTGGGCCGAGGCCGTAGCCACGGACACCGCCAGGAGAACTGCCGCCAATAGGAGTCTAAATGGTTTCATTTCTGTTTGATTGGTTAATAAAAATAGGAAGAATTGGTCTAATTTCGAGTCTTTCCGCCGCAAAAGTGCGAAACGGAACATACGGTCGGATAACACCGCCATGACAATTCGATGTCATGGGCTATGCGTCGGAAGGGTCGTCGGTCGAAACATGGGTTGTAGTATTGTCGATTCACTCAATGGACACCCAAGCCGACCGAAAAGTGTGAGCGACGAACCGTTTTTTCGAAAAAAATTTCCCGGACTACTCATTTTGGAGCCCCTCAGGTGTCTTGGAAATGGAACAAATCCTTATCTTTGTATGGCTTCAACGGACGGATATGACTTCACCGAAAGAAGATACGGTAGAGGACCTCGAGTTGCTCGAACGGCTCCGGAAGGGCGACCGTGCAGCCTTCGAGGCCATCTATGGGCGTTACCACGCCCGACTCTATACGCTGGCGCTGCGCTACCTGAAAAACCGCGCCGATGCCGAAGACGCCCTGCAACAGCTCTTCGTCAAACTGTGGACCGCACGCGAGGCGCTCTTCATCACCCGAAATCTCGCCGGATACCTGTACGGAATGTTGAAACACCAGGTCCTGAATCAGATCCGCAACAACGTCAATGCCCTGCAACACAACTACCGAATCGTGCAGAAACATCCCCCATACGACGATGACCTCTACACCTGGGCCGAACGCCACCACCGCAGCGAACTCCTCCAACAGGCCATAGCAACGCTTCCGCCTCAGCAGAAAACCGTGGCGACGATGCGCTGCGAAGGCTATACGAACCAGGAGATCGCCGCACGGCTCAATCTCTCGATCCACACGGTAAACACCCATTACCGGGAGTGCCTGAAAAGATTGAAGGAGCTCCTTGCCGGAGCCGCAAAACTATTGATCACCTTATTGATTCTCTTCCGATGAAACGACCCGACGAAATAATCTTAAGACGTGTCCTGAATGAAACGGCCACCCCCGAAGAGGCCGCCGAGGTGGCGGCGTGGTTCTCGACGGACGAGGGCCAGGCGTGGCTTTCGACGGAATTCGATTCCGACGTCCGGCAACTGGAAACAGGTGGCATGATGCCGCGGTCCGATGTCCCGGGCGAGGAGTTGTTGCAGCGCATCGAACGCATCCTCTCCCGCGCCCGGAGACGCCGCATGCTCTTCCGCGCCGCAG
The DNA here is from genome assembly GCA_944320625.1 of uncultured Alistipes sp. Lineage (GTDB taxonomy): Bacteria > Bacteroidota > Bacteroidia > Bacteroidales > Rikenellaceae > Alistipes. The sequence continues at coordinate 469 of CALUIG010000075.1, read as the reverse complement.
CCATTCTGATCCCCTGCGCCCTGATTCTGGGACTGTGGGCCAATCTGAACAGCCGGCTGGGAGGTGCACTCTTCTCGGCGGACAGGCAGCAAAGCGTCTCGGCAGCGGTCGGACAGCGGAAGGAGATCATTTTCCAGGACGGAACACGGATCTTCCTCAATGCCGGCTCGACGATCTCCTATCCCGAACGGTTCGGGCTCTCGGAGCGCCGGGTACGACTCGAAGGCGAGGCCTATTTCGAAGTGGCACACAATCCCCAGCGGCCGTTCGTCGTCGAAACGACGGACGAGGCGGCAGTCCGGGTGTTGGGCACGGAGTTCGACGTCAAGGCATACCGTACGGACCCGACAATTTCGGTGGTATTGCTCCAGGGCAGCGTGGAGTTTTCCCGGGGTGCCTCATCCTACCGGCTGAAACCGTCCCAGCGGCTCGTCTTCGACAAACGCATGGGTACGAGTTCGATCGAATC
>CALUIG010000074.1 GCA_944320625.1 uncultured Alistipes sp. | reverse complement strand
CGGTTGTCCGGGCTGCTGCACGTGGCGGCGGTGCGGAATGAAAATACCCCCGACACATTGCGTGTCGGGGGTATTTTTCAGATCCGAAAGGCCCCGGAAGCGATCTCCTCCGGGCGATGCCCCGGGGTTATTTGCGGACGGTGACCGTCAGGGGCTGGATGGCCGCAGCCTGTGCGGCGTTGATCTCCTCGACCCATTCGCCCATGTCCTCGACGCCGCCCTGGCTCCAGCCCGAACCGGCATAGTAGGTGAGCGTCTCACCGGACTTCACGCTCTTGACCGCTACGGCGTGTCCCAGCGTGTCGGCGATCATCTGGGCACCCGGGAGGATCACACCCAGGTAGATGTCTCCGTCACGGACGGGATCCTTCGTGTCCGAGGTAGCCTCGCACATACCCATCCAGTTGTCGCCGTTCATGACCTGCTTCACGTCGTGGCGGACGAAGCCTGCGGCGATGGGCAGTTCGGTGAAGTCACCCTCGTAGAGGTTGTCCATGCGGTTGAAGCGCTGGTTGGCGTCGAGCGAGATGGTCTTCACGAGCGAGACCTGCGTACCGTTCACGTCGAACGGGGCGTAGGTCAGTTCGACGGTCGTACGGATCGGGCCGTTGTCGAGCGTGCGGGCCGTGGCGTAGTTGTGTCCCATGTACCAGAACTTGCCGTCCACGAAGGGCAGCGAAGCTCCGGAACCGAGCGTTACGCCCACCTTGTAGCAATCCATACCGTCGCCGTAGTTGTGGTGGTAGTCCCCCTTGGCATACCACTCGTCGATGACGAGCTTGTCGGTGCACTTCACCCATACGTCGATACCCGGCGTAACGAGTTTTTCGGGCGAGGTCTCCAGGGCGGGACCGTAGAGGCGGTATGCGACCTTGTTGTTTTCCCAGGCGTAGTCGTCGTAACGCTCGGGAACCTGCCGTCCGAAGGCTTCGGCGGGATATGCTTCACGCACGCCCGTGACGATCTGGAAGTGTTTGGTCTGCATGGCGTCGGCATCGGTCTGGAAGATCAGGGCCTGGGGCTCGGCTTCTCCGCGGAAGATGACCTGCGAAGGCACCTGTTCGTTCTCATCGTCCAGCACGACGATGTTTTCGGGCGTCACGCCCTTGAGTGCCGCAATCTCGGACCAGGCGATTTCGACGGTTTCGTCGTCCCGTTCGATCTGCGTCGAGTTGGCGACTTCGACTTTCAGAGCCGGAGTGCAGGAAGCTGCCAGCAGGGCAGCGATTCCCAGGAAGGATTTTTTCATCATAGGGAAACAGAAGTTTTTCGATGTTTGGTTTGGCAAATTTACGATTTTTTCGTACATTGGTCAATCAGAACGGTAAATATTCTATTTAATTTGGTGATTTTTCGTATCATGTATGGCGGAAAGTTGCTAATTTTACATGGTGAAAAGGGACGATTTTCTGGAGAATCGTTCCGATCCTGTGAATTAACCGGAATATAACCTTTAAAATGAAACAGTTCAACGACGAGAATTTCCTGTTGCAGACCGAAACGGCGCAACGGCTTTACCACGAACATGCGGCCCAGCAGCCGATCATCGATTACCATTGCCATCTGATTCCGGAGTATGTGGCCTCGGACCACCGCTTCGAGAATCTGTCGAAGATCTGGCTCGAGGGCGATCACTACAAGTGGCGCGCGATGCGTACGAACGGAGTCGATGAACGCTATTGTACGGGCAAGGATACGACCGATTGGGAGAAGTTCGAGAAGTGGGCCGAGACGGTCCCCTATACGATGCGCAACCCGCTCTACCACTGGACGCACCTGGAACTGAAGACGGCGTTCGGCGTGACGAAGCTCCTGAATCCCTCGACGGCCCGTGAAATTTACGACCACTGCACGGCGCTGCTTCAGCAGCCCGAATACCATGCCCGGGGGCTGATGCAGCACTACAACGTGGAGGTGGTCTGCACGACGGACGACCCGGTTGATACGCTCGAACACCATATCAAGGTGCGTGAGGACGGCTTTTCGGTGAAGATGCTCCCGACGTGGCGCCCCGACAAGGCGATGGCCGTCGAATCGGCCGCCGATTTCCGGGCCTACATCGAGAAACTTTCCGACGTGTCGGGGGTCTCGATCTCGAAATTCGCTGACGTGATCGACGCCCTGCGCGTACGGCACAAGTTCTTCGAGTCGGTGGGCTGCCGCCTCTCGGACCACGGCATCGAGGAGTTCTACGCCGAGGATTATACGCAGCCGGAGATCGACGCCATCTTTAATAAGGTGTACGGCGGACAGGAACTTTCGCCGGAGGAGATCCGCAAGTACAAGACCGCCATGATGGTCGAATTCGCCGTCATGGACCACGAAACGGGCTGGACGCAGCAGTTCCACTACGGTGCAATCCGCAACAACAATTCGCGGATGTTCGCGCAGCTGGGTCCCGATACGGGCTTCGACTCGATCGGGGACTTCACGGTGGGCAAGGCCATGTCGAAGTTCTTCGACATGCTCGACCGCGGGGACAAACTCACGCGCACGATCATCTACAACCTCAATCCGCGAGACAACGAACTCGTCGCCACGATGTTGGGCAACTTCCAGGACGGCCGCTACGGCGCCGGGAAGATCCAGTTCGGTTCGGGGTGGTGGTTCCTCGACCAGAAGGACGGCATGGAGAAGCAGATGAACGCCCTCTCGACACTGGGATTGCTGAGCCGCTTCGTGGGCATGCTCACCGACTCGCGCTCGTTCCTCTCGTACCCGCGTCACGAGTATTTCCGCCGCACGCTGTGCAACCTCGTGGGCAACGACATCGAGCAGGGACTGCTCCCGGCCTCGGAGATCGACTTCATCGGCCGCGAGATCATCGAGGGAATCTGCTACCGGAATGCGAAAAACTTCTTCCGCTTCTGACGGACTAACTAACTAATATATTAGGATAAGAATATGAAAATCGTAACTTTAGGAGAAATCATGCTGCGTCTTTCGACGCCGGGAAACACCCGTTTCGTACAATCCGATTCGTTCGACGTCGTGTACGGCGGAGGTGAGGCCAACGTGGCCGTTTCGTGCGCCAACTACGGCCACGATGCCTATTTCGTGACGAAACTTCCGAAGCACGAGATCGGTCAGTCGGCCGTGAACGCCCTGCGCAAGTACGGTGTGAAGACCGACTTCATTGCCCGGGGCGGAGACCGTGTGGGTATCTACTACCTGGAGACCGGTGCCTCGATGCGTCCTTCGAAGGTGATCTACGACCGCGCACACTCGGCCATTGCCGAGGCGGATCCGCAGGATTTCGATTTCGATGCCATCATGGAGGGTGCCGACTGGTTCCACTGGTCGGGTATCACGCCCGCCATCTCGGACAAGGCTGCCGAACTGACGAAACTGGCCTGCGAGGCCGCAAAACGCCACGGTGTGACCGTATCGGTGGACCTGAACTTCCGCAAGAAGCTCTGGACCAAGGAGAAGGCACAGTCGATCATGAAGCCGCTGATGCAGTATGTCGATGTCTGCATCGGTAACGAGGAGGATGCCGAACTGTGTCTGGGCTTCAAGCCGGATGCCGATGTCGAGGGTGGCGAGACGAACGCCGAAGGCTACAAGGGCATCTTCCGCCAGATGGCTGCGGAGTTCGGTTTCAAGTATGTGATCTCGACGCTGCGCGAGTCCTTCTCGGCTACGCACAACGGCTGGAAGGCCATGATCTACAACGGGAAGGAGTTCTACGAGTCGAAGCGCTACGACATCAACCCGATCATCGACCGCGTGGGCGGAGGCGATTCGTTCTCGGGCGGTATCATCCACGGCCTGCTGACCAAACCGACGCAGGGTGAGGCCCTGGAGTTCGCCGTAGCCGCCTCGGCCCTGAAGCACACGATCAACGGTGACTTCAACCTCGTATCGGTCGAGGAGGTCGAGTCGTTGGCCGGAGGTAACGCCAGCGGTCGCGTACAGCGTTAAAAATCAATGGACGGAAGGTGGCGGGGGCGCACAGGCGTTCCCTCCGCCGCCGTTTTATGCAGGAAGGAAAATCAAAAACAAAATCGGACAATGGCAAAGTTTTCAAAAATGCAGGTGATGGAAGCCATCGGTAAGACCGGTATGGTTCCCGTCTTTTATCATTCGGACGCGGAGATCGCCAAACAGGTCGTCAAGGCCTGCTACGAGGGCGGCGTGCGCGCCTTCGAGTTCACGAACCGCGGCGATTTCGCTTCGGAGGTCTTCATCGAGGTGATCAAGTTCGCCGCCAAGGAGTGCCCGGAGATGGTGCTGGGTGTGGGTACGATCGTCGATGCCCCGACGGCCGCCATGTATATCCAGTACGGTGCGAACTTCATCGTGGGCCCCTATCTGAATCCGGAGGTCGCCAAGGTCTGCAACCGCCATCTGGTACCCTATACGCCGGGCTGCGGATCGGTCACGGAGATCGGTCTGGCTCAGGAACTGGGTTGTGACCTGACGAAGGTCTTCCCGGCCGGCAACGTGGGTGGCCCGTCGTTCGTCAAGAATGTCAAGGCGCCGCTGCCGTGGTCGAACATCATGGCTACGGGAGCCGTGGAACCTACGGAGGAGAACCTCACGGCGTGGTTCAAGGCCGGGGTCTACTGCGTGGGCATGGGCTCGCAGCTCTTCCCCAAGGAGGTGATTGCCTCGAAGGACTGGAAGGCCATCTCGGAGAAGTGCCGCTTTGCGCTGGATGTCATCGCCGGGGTGAAAAACAAGTAATGAATTAGTCTCATCGACCTAAACCTTATCACATGACAAATACCTCATCAACTTCAACCAAACTGATGACCAACTGGCGGTGGTGGATGTGTGTCCTGCTCTTCGTCGCCACGACGGTCAACTACCTGGATCGCCAGGTTCTGTCGCTGACGTGGAAGGACTTCATCGCTCCGGAGTTCCACTGGACCGATGCCGACTACGGAACCATTACTGCGGTGTTCTCGTTGGTCTATGCCCTCTGCATGCTCTTTGCCGGACGTTTCATCGACTGGATGGGCACGAAGAAGGGTTATCTGTGGTCGATTGGAATCTGGTCGCTCGGAGCGTGCCTCCATGCGGCCTGCGGATGGGCGACGATGCACCTGGAGGGCTTCGAGTCGGTCAAGGCCATGACTTCGGTCGAGGCGGGTACGGCCGTAGCCTTTGCAATCGCTTCGACGAGTGTCTGGCTGTTCCTTGCCGCGCGGTGTATTCTTGCCCTGGGAGAGGCCGGAAACTTCCCCGCCGCCATCAAGGTGACCGCCGAGTATTTCCCGAAGAAGGACCGTGCTTTCGCCACGTCGATCTTCAATGCCGGAGCCTCGGTCGGAGCGCTGGTAGCTCCGGCTACGATTCCGCTTCTGGCCCAGTATTTCAAGGACCACGGCATTGGCGGCGGCTGGGAGATGGCCTTCCTGATCATCGGTGCATTGGGCTTCCTGTGGATGGGCTTCTGGGTCTTCATGTATGACAAACCCGAGAAGTCGAAGCATGTGAACGAAGCCGAGTTGGCCTATATCCATCAGGATGATGCCGAGGTTCCGGCTGCGGAGGTCAAGGCCCAGGCCGAGAAGCCCGAGAAGGTGATTCCCTTCTGGCGCTGCTTCACCTACCGGCAGACCTGGTCGTTCATCACCGGCAAGTTCTTCACCGACGGCGTATGGTGGTTCTACCTGTTCTGGGCTCCGGCCTACTTCTCGGACCAGTACGGCTATTCGTCGAGTTCGGGCATGGGTGTGGCGCTGATCTTCACGCTTTACGCCATCGTGACGGTGCTGTCGATCTTCGGCGGCTACCTGCCCAAGCTCTTTGTCGACCGCAAGGGCATGAATCCCTATGCCGGACGTATGCTGGCGATGCTGATCTTTGCGTTCCTGCCGCTTCCGGCGCTCTTCGCGCAGGGGGCCGGAACCTACTCGGTCTGGTGGCCCGCGATCATCATCGGTCTGGCCGGTGCCGGACACCAGGCCTGGTCGGCCAACCTCTTCTCGACGATCGGTGACATGTTCCCCAAATCGGCCATTGCGACCATCACGGGTATCGGCGGTATGGCCGGCGGTGTGGGTTCGTTCCTGATCAACAAGGGGGCCGGAGCGCTCTTCACCCACTCGGAGCAGATGGGCGAGGCGTTCCGCTTCATGGGCTTCGACGGCAAGGAGGCCGGTTACATGATCATCTTCTGCATCTGTGCCGTGGCCTATCTGGTGGCATGGGCGATCATGAAGACCCTGGTACCGAAGTACAAGCCTATCGTAATCGAATAAATTCTGCGGGTCCGGATCGGCGGCGGTCGGTGACTGCCGGCTGCCGCCGGTTCTTTCCGGGCTCCTATTCAACCATTTGCAATGATTAAAGAATTGAACAAGTCGACCGTCGAAACGGTCGACCGCCCCGTTCGTATCCTGCAGTTCGGGGAAGGGAACTTCCTGCGGGCGTTTGTGGACTGGCAGATTGACATCGCCAACGAGAAGGGGGTAATGAATTCGGGAGTGGCCATTTGCCAGCCGATTATCGATCCTGAGCACAAGGTGCTGGGGATGATCGACCTGCTGCACAAGCAGGACAACCTCTACCATGTCTACCTGGAGGGTATCGAGAACCGCCAGCCCAAGAAGGATGTGCGGCTGGTGAAGAGTGTCATGGATTCGTTCAATCCCTATGTGGATTATGCGAAGTATGAGCAGTATTTCCTCTCGCCGGATCTGAAGATCACGATTTCGAATACGACGGAGGCCGGAATCCGCTACGAGGAGGGTGATGACCTGACGGCCTGCCCGCCGAAATCCTATCCGGCGAAGATGACGGCGCTGTTGTACAAGCGTTTCAAGCACTTCAACGGCGATCCGACGAAGGGACTGTGCATCATCTGCTGCGAGCTGATCGAGAACAACGGCTCGACGCTGCACGAGTATGTGATCCGCCACGCGATGTATAACGGCCTGGGCGCCGACTTCATCGACTGGGTGGAGCGCAACTGCCACTTCTGCGACACGCTGGTCGACCGCATCGTGCCGGGCTTCCCGCGCGACACGATTGGCGAGATTAAGGAGGAGATCGGTTACGACGACAACCTCGTGGTGAAGGCCGAGTTGTACCACCTGTGGGCGATCGGCGGTCCGGGCTACAAGGAGGTGATGAAGGAGCTGCCGCTGGACAAGGCGGGGCTTCACGTGATCTTCATGCCGTCGATCAAGCAGTTCCGCGACAAGAAGGTGCGCATTCTGAACGGTTCGCATACGGGTATGGTGCCCATTGCCCTGCAGATGGGTTGCGAGACGGTGATGGATGCCTTCAACACGCCCGCCATCGAGCGCTTCATCAACGAGATGGTCGCCGAGGAGGTGATCCCGATGATTGAGGAGGACCAGGAGGAGCTGAAGCAGTTCGCCGCGGGGATCCTCGAACGTTTCTACAACCCCTACATCAAGCACATGCTGCGTTCGATCTCGCTGAACTCGCTTTCGAAGTGGGAGGCACGCAACTACCCGACGGTCAAGGACAACTGGTTCAAGGCTGAAAAGCTGGCCCGGCGCGAGTGCTTTACCTTTGCGGCACTGATGTCGCTGTACGGCCCGAAGAGCGGTTTCGAGCCCGACGACACGAAGGAGTTCGTCGACTACATCCGCACGAACTGGAATTCGGACGACCTGGAGGGTACGATCTCGAAGATCGTGCGCGAGAGCGGCATCTTCACGGTGGACTTCTCGGAGGTTCCGGGCTTCATCGAGGCCGTTGCGGGCTATGTCGGTGACATCGAGTCGCTGGGCATGAAGGGGGCGCTGGATAAATTTTTGACGAAATAGCATTTTTCCCGAAAAGGCGGAGCGGACGGGCCGGAAGCCGGATGACGGAGGGCCGGAGGGTCCGGCTCCGCTTTTTTCAGACGACAGGAGTTTATGAAACGATTTTTGAAGATCAATGCTGCGGACAATGTGGCCGTGGCGCTTGCGGACCTGGCGGCAGGCGAGCAGGTGGAGGTGGACGGTATGGTGGTGACGCTCCGTGAAGCGATTGCCCGGGGGCACAAGTTCGCACTGCGAGACCTGGCCGAAGGGGAGAACGTCGTCAAGTACGGCTATCCGATCGGCCATGTCACGACGGATGTACCCGCCGGAACGTGGATCCATTCGCACAACCTGAAAACCAACCTGCACGACGACCTCACCTATACCTATACGCCGCGGGTCTATCCGCTCGACATCCCGCAGCGCGACGTCAAGGTGCAGGGCTACCTGCGCCGCAACGGGCAGATGGGTATCCGCAACGAGTTGTGGATCGTGCCGTCGGTGGGGTGTGTCAACGGGCAGGCGCAGGCCATTGCCGAGCGGGTGCGCCGCGAATGCGACTGTTCGCACCTGGACGACGTGCGTGTCTATACGCACAACTACGGCTGTTCGCAGTTGGGCGATGACCACGCCAATACGCGGCGGGCGCTGGCCGCACTGATCAAGCATCCGAATGCGGGTGCGGTGCTGGTGCTGGGTTTGGGGTGCGAGAACAACCAGGTGGCAGCCCTCAAGGAGGAGATTGGCGAGTGGGACGACGAGCGCGTGAAGTTCCTCATTGCGCAGGAGGTCGAGGACGAGATCGAGACAGGCTTCGAGATTTGCCGCGAACTGGTCGAGAAGACGCGGGAAGACCGTCGTCAGCCGCTGCCGCTGTCTTACCTCAAGGTGGGGTTGAAGTGCGGCGGTTCGGACGGTTTTTCGGGCATCACGGCCAATCCGCTGGTGGGTCTCTTCTCCGACTGGCTCATTGCACAGGGCGGTACGACCGTGCTGACCGAAGTCCCGGAGATGTTCGGCGCCGAGACCATCTTGATGGATCGAGCCACGGACGGCGGGATCTTCGACCGCACGGTGCACCTGATCAACGACTTCAAGGGTTATTTCCGCAAATACGACCAGCCGATCTACGAAAACCCCTCGCCCGGGAACAAGAAGGGCGGCATCACGACCCTCGAAGAGAAGTCGCTGGGGTGTGTGCAGAAGGGCGGGGCACAGCCCGTGGTCGACGTGCTGGGTTATGCGCAGCCGATCGTCAAGCCGGGCCTGAATCTGCTGCAGGCCCCGGGCAACGACCTGGTGGCCGCTTCGGCGCTGGCCCTGTCGGGTTGTCAGCTGGTATTGTTCACCACGGGACGCGGCACGCCCTTCGGGTCGTTCGTCCCGACGATGAAGATCGCAACCAACACACCGCTGTCGCAGTTCAAGGCCAACTGGATCGACTTCAATGCCGGGACACTCGTCGAGGACAAGGAGCCGCACGCCGTGCTGGAGCGCCTGATCGGGAAGATCCTCGCCACGGCCGACGGCGAACACCTCAAACACGAGCGCACGGGCTTCAAGGAGATTGCCATCTTCAAGTCGGG
>CALUIG010000073.1 GCA_944320625.1 uncultured Alistipes sp. | reverse complement strand
TGGGCCTTCTCGTAGTAGTACTTGTCGTGCATGTAGTGGATGATGTTCATCGCCTCGTTGTAGACGCGGGCGATCTCATGCAGTACCTTCTTGTAGTTCTGCATCACCTCCTCGAAGCGCAGCGGGCCTTCCGAGAGAGCCGGGATGCCCTTGACCATCACCGTGCCGGTGTTCTCGCAGCGTCCCTCGTTGATGGCCAGCAGCAGGGCTTTGGCCAGGTTGCAGCGGGCGCCGAAGAACTGGATTTGACGTCCGATGTCCTGGTACGAGACGCAGCAGGCGATTCCGTAGTCGTCCGAGTGACGCACTTCGCGCATCAGTTCGTCGTTCTCGTACTGGATCGAGCTGGTGTCGGACGAGACCTTGGCGCAGAAGTCCTTGAAACCCTGCGGCAGATCGGGGCTCCAGAGGATCGTGAGGTTCGGTTCGGGCGAGGGTCCGAGGTTGTAGAGCGTCTGCAGGAAGCGGAACGAGGTCTTCGTGACCTTTGTGCGTCCGTCGTTGAAGCGTCCTCCGATGGCTTCGGTGACCCATGTGGGGTCTCCGGCGAAGATGTCGTTGTAGGACTGCATGCGCAGGTGGCGGACCATGCGGAGTTTGATGACGAACTGGTCGATGAGCTCCTGTGCAAAGGTTTCATCGATAAGTCCGTGCGCCAGATCATATTCGATGAAGATGTCGAGGAACGACGAGACGTTGCCCAGCGACATGGCGGCACCGTCCTGCTCCTTGACGGCGGCCAGATAGGCCATGTAGACCCACTGCACGGCCTCCTGGGCCGAATGGGCTGCGCGGTTGAGCTCCAGGCCGTAGAATTCGCCCATGGTCCGGATCTCCTTCAGGGCCTTGATCTGCTCGGCGACCTCTTCGCGCAGGCGGATCCGGGCTTCGGTCATCGGGCCGGTGAGGTTTCGCAGATCCTGCTGTTTGGCCTCGATCAGGCGGTCGGTACCGTAGAGCGCCAGACGGCGGTAGTCTCCGATGATGCGGCCGCGGGCGTAGTTGTCGGGCAGTCCGGTGAGGAATCCGAGCGAGCGGAACGAGCGGATCTCCTCGGTGTAGACGTCGAAGACTCCGTCGTTGTGGGTTTTGCGGTAGTGGGTGAAGATGTCGCGCACCTTTTCGTCGACATCCACGCCATTCTCCTTGCAGGCGCGCGAGACGACGTTGATTCCGCCGAAGGGCTTGATGGCGCGCTTGAGGAGTTCGTCGGTCTGGAGTCCCACGATCAGTTCATTTTCCCGGTCGATGTATCCGGCCTTGTGGGAGGTGATCGTCGAGACGGTCTTGTTGTCCAGCGAGCGGATGCCGTTGTTCTGACGCTCCTCTTCGAGAGCCTTCAGGCAAAGATTCCAGATGTGTCGGGTGCGTTCTGTGGGTCCCTGCAGGAACGAGGCGTCGCCCAGATAGGGGGTGATGTTCGTCTGCACGAAACTCGTGACGTTGATCTCCTTGCTCCAAAGCCCGTCGATGAAGGTTTTGTTCAGTTCCATAAGATGCGTTGTTGTTCGATTTGGGATGATGATTGTCTGTTTTCGGAGCACAAAGATATGTTATTTTTTTCACACACAACGAATTTCGATTGCAAATTCACGTGAAAATCGGGAAAATACCGAAAAACCGGTATTTTCTCTTCGAGGGGTCCGCTTCCCCGATTCGGAGAAAATGCGTACCTTTGCGGCGACCATTCATCGTTGATAATCATGGAAGAACTTACGCTTACGACTCCGGCACTGCTGTTTTCGGCCGTATCCCTGATCCTGCTGGCCTACACGAACCGGTTTCTCTCCTATGCCCAACTGGTGCGCACGCTCAAGGAGCAGTACCACCAGCACCCCTCGAAGGTGACCCAGGCCCAGATCGACAACCTTCGCCGCCGTCTTCACCTGACCCGTACGATGCAGGCACTCGGTGTGTCGAGCCTGTTTCTCTGTGTGGTGACGATGTTTCTGATCTACGTGGACTTCTTTGCGCTGTCGGCATGGGTCTTCGGGGTTGCCTTGCTGCTGCTGATCGCCTCGCTGGGGGTTTCGATCTGGGAGATCCAGATTTCGGTCCGGGCGTTGGAACTCCATTTGAAGGATATGGAGAAATAGTCCGGGATGTGCGGCTCCGGGCTGCGGGGGAGGAACTCTTTGTTCCCGGGAGTCCCTGCTGCAACCGGGCCCGGCCTCTGCCCGAAACCCCGGGATACCCCCCCCCTTGTAAACAACGAAGATGCCGCGACGTCGCGTCGCTGCATCTCCCACTAACCTACTTATGTAACCTAAAACCAACTTGTGAAACCCATCTCCGGTTTTCACGTTGCAAAGATACGGGGCCGTCGTTTCATCGGAATGACGGCCCCGTTACATGAGTGTGACACTTTTCGTTTTTTTCGGCTTCGGCCGACTCCAAACACGTTGTCCGGTTATTTTTCCGGTCCGGGAATTTCGTGCCGGGCCTCCAGGAAGTAGTGCTGGGACTTGAGCAGGTTCCGGGATTGCAGCACCATGGTCTTGGTTTCGTTGAGAATCGTCAGGTAGAGCACGCTGGCCCGGGTCGAGGTCGAGGGGTTTCCGTTGATGCGCCGCAGCTGGCTCTTGACGGCTTCGACGATCGTGTCGAAGAGCCGGTCGCGCATGTCGAGCACCAGTTCGAGATCCGAGAAGTCCTTCGATGCGAGCATTTCGTTGATCTTGTCGAAAATGGCCTCCACCTGGTCGTTCACGTGCATCAGATCGACGATCTGCTCTTTCGACATGCCCTCGTGGTTGTTGTCGATGTGCTCGAACGAGGGCCGCGTGATGTGGATCAGCGCCTTGGTCACCTCCGAAAGGTAGTCGACCACCTGGACGTAGAAGTGTCCGGTATCGATGTCGGACTGTTGCAGGCGTCGCAGTGTGGGCATGATGTTGTACTTGCGGTTGCGGGCCTCTTCGAAGAGCCGGTTGGAGTCGCGGACCATCTCCTTGAGGACCTTGCGGTTCTCCTTGAAGACCGCCACGAGCGTGCGGTTGTAGATGCGCGTGACCTCCTGCATCGTGTTGCAGACCTCTCCGATGCAGGCGCAGAGCACCTCGTCGGGGGTTTCGGCCTTTTCGAGCGGGAGGAGGGCCTTTTCGGCCTCCTCTTTCAGGACCGGGGTCTTGCGGTGGCTGCGGATGAGGAGCCAGGCGCAGAGGGCCGTGAGCGCCACGACGGCGATCCATCCGCCCCAGAGCAGCAGGGCCGTGACGGCCAGGGCGATGAGGAATCCGCCCAGGGCGGTGATGAACCATCCCGAGATGACGGCCATGACGCCCGTGATGCGGTAGACGGCGCTTTCACGCCCCCAGGTGCGGTCGGCCAGCGACGAACCCATGGCGACCATGAAGACGACATAGGTGGTCGAAAGGGGGAGTTTGTAGGAGGTTCCGATGGCGATCAGCACCGAGGCTGCGGTGAGGTTGACCACGGCGCGGATCATGTCGTACTGGGCCGAGGTGCGCTCCTCGACGGGCAGGGGCTCGAAGCGCCGGTCGATGGCCTTCTGCATCCGTTTCGGGACGATGCCGGTCCAGAGGTTGTTGGCCATGAGCGTCAGGCGCACCAGGCTGCGCGACACGAAGGTCGATCCGAACCGCTCCTCCTCTTCGTGCTGTGAGGCGAGCGAGAGCTCGGTTTCGGCCACGTGCTGCGACTTTTTCGAGAAGAAGAGCGTCAGCACCATGATCAGTCCCGAAGCGAGCAGGATGAGGAAATTCGCGCGGGCCGGAGCCTCGAGTGCCCCCATCATGAGGGTTTCGCTGCCGGCCTCCCGGGCGATCTGCCAGGCGTCGAAGCTGGCGAGCGGTACGCCGATGAAGTTCACCAGGTCATTTCCTGCGAAGGCAAGGGCCAGGGCGAAGGTTCCCGAGAGGATCGTGATGCGCATGATGTTGAGGCGCATGCGCTGGAAGATCCACAGGACGACGGCGGCCACGGCCCAGAAGGCGAGGAGCGTGAGCAGGACATGGTCGGTGACGTATTCCGAAACCGACGTGGGGATGAGTCCCGAGCTCTTGAGGCCCTTGAATAGGGCGAAATAGAGGATTCCGGAGAGGGAAATTCCGCACCATACGGCCCCCCAGCGCCGGAAGACGGGCGCATAGCGGAACGAGAAGATCAGCCGCGAGACATACATGTAGATGAGTCCGGCGACGAAGGCGAAGGCCACGGAGAGGAGAATGGCGGCGATGATGACCATGGCCTTTCCGGTGTTGATGAACTGCGAGAGGTCATGGAGCGAGAAGGCGGGGTCGGCGGCGATGCGGAAGAGTGCCGTGGCGACGGCGGCGCCCAACAACCCGAAGACCATCGAGACGGTGGTCGAGGTGGGGAGTCCGAGGGTGTTGTAGAGGTCGAGCAGCAGGACGTTCCCGAGCATCATGCCGAGAAACAGCATCATGATCTCCGGGAAGGAGAACTGTGCGGGGTAGAATACGCCGCTTCGTGCGACCTCCATCATTCCGCTGGAGGTGAGCGTTCCGACGAGGATTCCGGCGGCGGCAATCCAGAGGATCGTGCGGCGCGGTGCGACTTTCGAGCCGATGGCCGAGTTGAGGAAGTTGATGGCGTCGTTGGCGACACCCACGACGATGCCCATCACGGCCAGGATGGCCAGAATGATGACGATGGCGGTAAACAAGGGCGACATAGTGAATATCTGTTCCGTTTTTTGAGCATGTTCCCGTTCGGGGGAGCCATTTCCGGGGTGTCGACGCGAGGCGGCCGTTGGATATTCGGCGCTGTGCCGGGGACATTCCGGGCGTAGGGCTTACCGGGAGCAAAGGTCCGAAACAGATATTACAAAACGGTTACAACGATATTTCGACGTTGTGAAACCTTGATGTTCAGCCTCTTTTTTTCAGGGTGAAGCGGAATTCGAGTCCTCCGCGGTCGCGGTTGCGGGCCGAGATCGTCCCGCCGTGGATCATGACGGCGTTCTTGACGATCGAAAGTCCGAGTCCGGTACCTCCGAGTTTGCGGGATCGGCCCTTGTCGACGCGGTAGAAGCGTTCGAACAGATGGGGGAGATGCTCCTCTCCGACGCCGATTCCGTTGTCCGCGAAGAGAATCGTGCACGCCTCGGGCGAATCGTCCATCAGGCGGATGAAGATGTCGCGGCCTCCGGAATAGGCGGCGGCATTGTCCGCGAGGTTCCGGAAGATCGAGGCCAACAGGGCGGGATTCCCGACGACCTCGACCCTCTTCGGGACGTCGATGTTTACACGCAGCCGCTGTTCGGCGGGTTTCAGCGCCATTTCGTCGGCCACCTCGGCGATCAGGTCGTTCAGAACGACCGGCTCCTTCTGAATCAGCTGGCTCGCCTCGTCCATCCGCGTGATGGTCGAGACATCGGCGAGCAGACGGCGCAGGCGTTCGATCTGTGCGAGGCTCTTTTCGAGGAACTCCGTGCGTTTGCCTCCGTCGATCGACGGATTGGCCAGCAGCGTCTCCAGATAGCCCTGGATCGCGGCCACGGGGGTTTTCAGCTCGTGGTTGATGTTGTTCGTAAGTTGTTTTTTGATACGGATCTTCTCCTGCTCCTCATGCAGGGCCAGGTCGTGTTCGCGGTCGCGGTCGGCGGTCGTTTGCTGCAGACGGGCGTAGAGGCGGATGATGTGATTCGAGATTTCGCCCAGTTCGTCGTGGGGAAAGGCTTCGAGGTCGTCGATTCGTTCGCCTCGTTCGGCCCGTTCGGCAAATTCGTTCAGTCGCGTGATGTTGTGCCCCAGCCGTCGGGTGGCGAAGTATCCCGCGATGCTCATCAGCAGCGTGACGCCGAGCATGAACCAGAGAAATCCCCGGTCGGCGGCCAGCACTTCGCTCAACGATACGGAGTAGGGAACGGCCGAACGGACGATGCCGCAGTCTCCGAGCATTGCCGAGTAGAAGTAGTTGCGATGGGTGCTTTCCGAATGGCGGCGGATGGTGTATCCGGTTCCGTGCGCCAGAGCCGCGGCAACCTCGGGACGGTCGAGGTGGTTGGTTGCGGGGAGCGAGTCGAGCGAATTGTCGAAGAAAACATCTCCCGAGCGGTCGATACACGTGATGCGCAACTCCTCGAAGGGCTCGTCGTGCGCGGCGATGAATGCGGCGGGGTCCCACCCTTCGTCCAGGGCGTCGAGCATCCGCAGGTTGAAGAGTTGCAGCCGGGCATCGAGCTGTCCGGCCTTGAAGTGCTTTTCTCGTCCGTACTGGAAGAATACGAAGCAGGCCACCAGCGTCCACGAGAAGGCGAGCAGCAGCAGAAACAGCCTCCGGTGATAGGAGATCCTACTCCTCAAAGCCGTAGCCATATCCCAGTCGTGTTACGATGTGCTTCCCGTAGGGCCCGATCTTGCGGCGCAGACGGGTGATGTTGACGTCGATGGTCCGGTCCAGGACGATCACTTCGTCACTCCAGATGCGGTGCAGCATCTCCTCGCGGGAGAAGATCACGCCGCGGTGGGCGATGAGCAGAGCGAGGATTTCGAACTCCTTTTTGGTCAGGGCGAGTTCCTTGCCGTCGAGGGTACAGAGCTTGCGGCGGAGATCCATTTCGAGCCCTTCGAAGGCGATTGTTTCGTGTTCGGGCTCGGAGGCGGCAGCACGGCGCAGGACGCTGCGCACCCGTGCCAGGACCTCGCGGATCGAGAAGGGTTTGGTGATGTAGTCGTCGGCTCCGAGGTTCAACCCGGCGACGGTATCATCCTCGGAATCCCGGGCCGTGCAGAAGATTACGGGCACAAGGGCCGTTTCGGAATTCGATTTCAGGAGACGGGCCATTTTGAATCCGCTCATTTCGCCCATCATGACGTCGAGCAGGATGAGCGAATAGCGTTCGGGATGCATTTCGAGGGCCTGTTCGGCGCTGTATGCCACGTCGACGTCATAACCTTCGACTTCGAGGTTGAACTGGAGGATTTCGCACAGCGACTCTTCGTCGTCGACCACGAGGATTTTGTGTTTTGCCATAGCTGCGGGTTTGAATCCGTGCCAAATTTACGCAACATTCATGGATGTTACACGCCCTGCGGCCGACATTTCACGGAAATGTAACAAATGCGGACATGTCTCCACTTCGCCGGGTGACCCTTCATTCCGCAGAGCCCCGGTCTCTCTTGTCACGGACGTAAAGCCGGTCCCACACCATGCGGAACCGGCTTTACGAATCGGAGGTTCGGACCTCCTCCGCGGATTGAGCGTTCGATTATTTTCCGAGCACCTCCATCTGCTGACGTACCGACTCTTCGTGAATGGCCTGCAGGACCGTACGCATGAATTCGCGGTCCATCCCCAGTTCTACGGCCTGGGCGGCCCGCCGGGCCAGCAGCTCTTCGTAGCGTTGAGCCTGGAGAATGGGCATGTCGTGTTCCTTCTTGTACTGTCCGATGTCGCGCGAGACGCGCATGCGGCGTACCAGAATCTCCAGCAGTTGATCGTCGAGTTTGTCGATCTGGGCGCGCAGCTCGTTGAGGCTCTCGGTGGTGATGGTCTGTTCGCGGATCACCAGATTGCGCAGAATGTAGGCCAGGGCGTCGGGTGTCACCTGCTGGGCCTTGTCGCTCCAGGCGGAGTCGGGCGAGCAGTGCGCCTCGACGATCAGCCCGTCGAATCCGATGTCCATGGCCTGCTGCGAAAGCGGGGCAATCAACTCGCGTTTCCCTCCGATGTGGCTCGGGTCGCAGAAGATCGGCAGTGACGGAAGGCGTCGGTGCAGCTCGATGGGAATGGCCCACATCGGATGGTTGCGGTAGATGCTCTTGTCGATGGAGGTGAATCCGCGGTGAATGGCCCCGAGGCGCCGGATTCCGGCATTGTGGATGCGCTCGATGGCCCCGATCCAGAGTTCGAGGTCCGGACTGACGGGATTTTTCACCAGCACCGGGACGTCCACTCCCCGCAGGGCATCGGCGATCTCCTGCATGGCGAAGGGGTTTGCAGCCGTGCGTGCCCCGATCCAGAGGATGTCGATTCCTCCTTTGAGTGCAATTTCGACGTGCTGACGGGTTGCGACTTCCGTGGCGGTGTACATGCCGGTTTCGCGTTTCACGCGCTGCATCCAGGCAATGCCCTTTTCGCCGACTCCCTCGAAACCTCCGGGTTTGGTCCGGGGCTTCCAGAGTCCCGCGCGGTAGATGCGGATTCCTTCGGATGCAAGGGTGCGGGCGGTTGCGAGGACCTGCTCTTCGGTTTCGGCGCTGCACGGGCCGGCAATGACTAACGGTCGCCGGGGATCGACCCCGGGAAGTACGATGGGTTGGAGATCGTTCATGGTGTTTTCTATTTTTTGATTGTCTTTATGAATCGGTTTGTGGTGCGGATCAGACCTCGGGATTGGGGCATTCGGCGTATTCTCCCAGGATGCGGAAGTCGCTGGTCAGCGGGCGGGCGGCATCGATGGCCTGGCGGTATCGCACGGGATCGTCGAAGGTGACGTCGACGTAGAACCGGTATTCCCATTCCCGTCCGATGATCGGCAGGGACTGGATCTTCGTAAGGTTGATGTCGTAGAACGAGAGCACGGTCAGGACCTTCGAGAGACTGCCCTGCGTGTGCCGGAGGGTGAAGACGAGCGAGGCCTTGTTCGTCCGTCCGGGATCATTGAATTCCGCGGCACGGCTCTCGTCTGCGAGGATCAGGAAGCGGGTGAAGTTGTGTTTGTTGGTTTCGATGCCTCGTTGTAGGATTTCGAGTCCGTAGAGTTCGGCGGCATCGGCTCCGCAGATGGCGGCGGTTCCGAGGAGGTGTTCTTCGGCGATTTCCCGGGCACTGCCGGCGGTATCGTCCCGTTCGACGACCTTGATTCCGGTCCGCGTCTTGAGGAACTCGCCGCACTGCATCAGGGCAATGGGGTGGGAGTGTACCTCACGGATTTCGTCGAGTTTCTGCCCGGGGAGTGCCGCGATGACGTGCGAGATCCGGATTTTCTGTTCTCCGACGATCCGTGCGCGGCTGCGCTGGAGGAGTTCGTGGTTGGGAAGCAGGCTTCCGGCGATGGTGTTCTCGATGGCGGCGATTCCGAGCAGCCCGGGATCTTCGGACATGCGGTCGAAGAGGATGTCGAAACTCAGACAGGGCAGGACATCGATCTGTCGGTCGGAGAAATAGCGCCGGGCGGCGGTTTCGTGGTAGCATCCTGCGATGCCTTGTATGGCGATTTGTTCCATCTGTTTTTGGGTAAAAGAAAAATCCCGCACTCGGTTCGGTGCGGGATTTTCGTGAATTTATACGTTGTTTGTTCGAATCAATTCAGGGTATTGACACATACCGTCCCGCTTTTTCTTCCGGTAAAAAAGAAAAAGTAATAAAAGAAGTATGCAAAACCGTAAAGTCTCATGTCCGGTATGAATTGTTGGCTACAAAAATAGTGAAAAATTTTGAAAAACCAAATTCGAGGATTGTTTTTTT
>CALUIG010000072.1 GCA_944320625.1 uncultured Alistipes sp. | reverse complement strand
AGGGCCCCGTTGAATGGGGCGGGGCCCTGTTTTCAGAAAACTATAATTAAAGAGTTTACAAGACACAAGTTTTCCATGAAACTTTTCAATATCAAATCCTTATTCGCCTTCGTCGCTCTCTGCGCAGCCCTCGGCTCCGCAGCCTGCTCCGACGACGACGGTATCGACAACCGTGAGTTGGACTACGGATACGTCCAGTTCAAACTCTACAAAGAGGGGGCTCAACCCCAATCGACAAACGCACAGGCACAGTCCCGAGCCGTGGTCGACCAACTCGAATACCTCGCTGATGCCCGGAAAATCGAAGTCCGACTCATCTCCGGAACAACAACCATCGCACAAACTCTCCCGCTCAACTACGCGGACAAGGAAAATGCCGAATTCGGACTCAGAAGCGATAAACTGCAACTCCTGGCCGGCGATTATCAGATCGTGGCATTCATCCTCTACGACATCGAAGACCAGGAACTCTATCGCGGTACGACCGACAACAACATACTATCCGTAATCCCCGGAGGCATGACCGTCCATGACCTGACCGCAAACGTAACTCCCCGTGGAAAAGTCCGGTTCAACCTCATCAAGGACCTCTCCGGATTCAAAGAATACACCTCGAGATCGTCATCCCGAAACCGGGAATACACCTTCGACGAAATCGCAACATTCGACATCACCATCCACAAGGCAAATACCGACGAACAACCCATTACCTTCTCGGGCCTGAAAGCCAATTTCTCGATCCACTTCGACGAAGAGGACCGGGAAAGCGACAACTTCGGATATCAAACCTCGTCGATCGCCTGCGACTCGCTCCTCTCGCTCCCGGCCGGAACTTACGAAGTGACCGGATACGTCACCTATGACACCAACGGAGCCCTGCTCGAAGAGCGGTACGACGAAGTCATCGACCAGGCCGGTTTCACCGTCCAGGACAACACAACAACCGATGCCGAAGTCCCCGTCACACTCTACGAAGCCGACGAGTACATTCAGGACGGTTATGCCCTGAAGACCATCTGGGAAGCTCTCGACGGCCCCAACTGGTACTACGGTGGCCAAGACTACAACAAGGGGTGCAACTGGGATTTCAACAAATCCCCCGACCTGTGGACCAACCAGCCCGGTGTCGAAGTACACTCCAACGGACGTGTGGCCAAAATCGTCCTCAGTGAATTCGGAATCAGCGGTGACATGCCCGCAGCCATCGGACAGCTCACCGAGCTCGTCGAACTGTACCTCGGAACTCACAACGACATGAACTCCGGAACCTTCGACCCGATGCTCGACATGAGCAAATCTCTCGCCGATCGAAACCAGAATCGACTGGAATACAACAAACAGTATCTGCGCGCCACACACCCCATGCCGCAGATGTCATACCCCTGCGCTCTGGCACTCAAGGAGCACAACCTCACCAGCCCCGCCATGAGCCTCTATGAACAGGGATACACCGAAGAGCAGCTCATCGACCCCAAAACCGGTCGACATATCACCATCGAACCCAAGGATGTCATCGCCGGACGCTTCTGCAACAACCTCACAAGCCTCCCCGATGAGATCGGGAACCTCTCGAAACTCGAGTACCTCTACATCGGTAACAGCCCCATCTCGAAACTCCCCGAAACCATCGGGAATCTCGCGTCATGCACCCTGCTCGAAGTCTACAACTGCCCCAATCTGCACGGACTCCCCGCAAGCGTCGCAAATCTCCCCGCTCTCATCCAGGTGAACATCTCCTGCAACTCCGGAAATGACAAAATCCCCGGATGGACCAACCAGGAACTCCAGCAGTCGATCGACTACCTCGCAACCGGTAATTCGAAAGGCGTCATCCAGATGCTCTATGCCCGGGACAACAACCTCGAATCAGTTCCCGCATCCATCGCAGGCATGGAACGACTCGGACTGCTCGACCTGGCAAACAACAAGATCTCCGGAAAGGTCGAAGCGCTGGGTAACAACTTCATCCCAACTCAGGTCTACTTCGAAAACAACCAGATCACGGAGTTCGGAACCGTGGAGGTCAACGGACGGAGACTCTTCTGCAATACCGATAACCTGGAGTCATTCTCCGCTTCGTACAACAACCTCACCGAAGTCCCCGACATCTTCACCAGCAATACATCCTTCTGGTTGTCCGACGTCAGCTTCGCATACAACAAGATCACCAAGTTCCAAAACGCCGAAAACGGAACCTACCAGGGTATCAACGTTACCACCTTCACCCTGGCCGGAAACCAGATCAAGCAGTATCCCGCCTGCATGGCCAAGAGTAACTCCCAGATCAGTTACATCATCCTCAGCGGAAATGGTATGGAATCCTTCGAGGAGGGATGTTTCACTTGCCCCAAACCCGAAAACATGGCAAACCTCATCTCGCTCGACTTCACCTACAACAGGCTGACGAAACTCCCCGATGACTTCCATGCCGGAAACATGCCCTATCTATACGGCGTGGACCTCTCCTACAACGCTTTCAACGCATTCCCCTGGGCGCCAACCGATGCCCTCGGACTGACCGTATTCGCCGTCCGCGGACAGCGTGACGACAACGGAGCACGTTGCATGAAGGAGTGGCCCCTGGGAATATACATGCACACCGGACTCAGAGGTCTCTTCCTCGGTTCGAATGACCTGAGAAATATCGACGACACGATCTCCTATCTGATCTACAACCTCGATATCAGCGACAACCCCAACATCACCTTCGATGCCTCCGACATCTGCTACTACTGGCAGGCCGGTGCATTCAACCTCATTTACGACAAAACGCAGAATATTACGAACTGTCCCGAAATGCTCGAATAACCATGAAATTACGAAATCAAATAGCTGCTTTCGTCCTGGCTATCGCGGCTCTGGCCGCCTGCTCCGAAGCCGACGAGAAGATCACTTTCGGCATCGACAGCAACTCCATCTCCGTCGAAGCCGTCGGCGGTACGAAAACCGTAAAAATCTCAGCATCTGAAAACTGGGTCGCTTCGGCATCCGTACCCTGGATCACCGTATCGCCCGCCAACGGAAACGGATCCAAAGAGTGCAGCCTGATCATCGACTCGGCTCTCACCTCACAGGTCCGGAGCGGCGTGGTGCGTATCACCAAAACCGAAAACAGTGCCGAATACCAGGAAATCCGGGTCGAGCAGAAGGGATTCGAATATGCCATCACGCTCGACAACCCCGAAATTGAAATCGCAAACTACGATGCTATCGACAAGCGATACATCGACGTCAAGATCAAAACCAATGTCGATTTCGACATCCAGGTGCCCGACGACGTGACTAGCTGGGTCAAGACCGGACAGTACGAGGTGGAACTCGACCGCGGTATCAGACCCCGTGAAGTTTCCGTGCGATTCAACTGGGGCATCAACTCCATGCCCATGGAGCGGCTCGCCGAAATATCGTTCCACCCGACCAAGGAGAGCAACGTGACCGACGACATGCTCGCCCGAAACGACCTCCTTACCATCCGGCAGGCCGCCGCCGAGGAGATCGAACGGGGAACCCGTGCCGGAGACTCCGTGGCACTGCTCGGCATCGCCCGCTCCCTCGAAGTGTGGGCCCAGAACTGGGAATCGTCGGGTGAAAAAATGGACAACTGGGAGGACGTCGTCCTCTGGGAAGAGGGAATGGACGGATACGTCGACTCGCTCAAGGGTCGTGTGAAGTATGCCCGCTTCTTCATGTTCTCGACCAAGGAGGGAATCCCCTTCGAGGTATAGTACCTCACCGGTGCCCAGGAACTCCAGTTCTACAGCAATACGAATACCTTCCAGATGAATCTCGATACCGGAGAGTACATCTGCAAACTCGAGCACCTCAAGCGACTCACCATCGGTGCCTACGGTCTCACTTCGCTCCACGAGGACTTCAAGAACCTCAAGGAACTCGAGTATCTCGACCTCGGCAGCAACAACTTCGAGAAAATCCCCGAGATCATCACTCCCGAGAACTTCCCGAAACTCCATGTGCTCAAACTCGCCAGCAACCAGCGGAAACTCATCTACGACCTGAGCAACAACATCTACACCGACTTCGGCGGATTCTACCAGGAGACCGCTTACAACTCCAACAACAAGGCATTCGGCGAATTCCCCAAGAGACTCCTCAAATGGGAACCCGATGAAGCTCAGGGTGTGGCCGGACTCGATACGCTCATCCTCTCGGTGAACTACTTCCAGGGTGAAATCCCCTCTTTCGAGGACGACAGCTCGATCGGCTACTACGACGATCCCGACTTTGCCCGTCCCGACACCATCCCGGCCGGACTCCACGTCAAACGCGTCATGCCGCAGCTGAAGATGTTCACGCTCAACCTCAACCGCTTGACCGGTGAACTCCCCGAGTGGATCCTCTATCACCCGTCGCTCGACTGGTGGGACCCCTACACCCTGCTCTTCACCCAGGAGGGAAAGGACGAAACCGGAAATCTCGCCGGATTCTCCAACGAACCCGCCAATCTGAACTACTACTACGAAAAGTACACGAAAAAGAAACTGGCCAACACTCCCGAGTCCGGCTCTGATTCCGAAACCGGAGACTCCGGCAAATAACGCTTTGACGCAATGAAAACGAACAAATATCTTATATCGGCACTCTGTGCCCTGTCGCTGATCGCGTTCAGCGCCTGCTCCACCGACGAGATCGGAGAAAACCTTACGCCCGGAGACTCCGGAGCCCAGACCGAACCGTCGGAAATGTCCGGGGAGGTCGTCGTGAAGTTCGATGCCTCGGTCAGCGACATGCTCGACGACCTCGGACTGGCATCCACCCGGAGCGGAGCCCCCGCCTCCCGCAGCGGAATCTGCTCGGTAGACCAGGTCCTCGATCTGCTCGGGGACTGCCAGCTCGAAAGGATATTCCCCGTCGACAAACGGCACGAAGAGCGGACTCGTGAGGCCGGACTCCATCTGTGGTATGTCGTGCGATTCAGCAACAAGTACGACGTCGAGGATGTAATCGCCCGACTCTCCCAGCTCGGAGAGGTCCAGACCGCAACGCCAAACCGCACCATCAAGCGCGCATACCGCACCGACCGGAAGGCAATCCCCGTCCCGGAAAAACTCCTCAACGCACCCCAAACCCGGGCCGACGGAGCAAACGGATATGTCTACAACGACGCCCTGCTCCCCTGGCAGTGGCACATCATCAACCGGGGATACCAGGACCTGTTCGTCATCGGCGACAGCGAGGAGGACGCTCAGATCGCAAAAAACAAGTACAAGGCCGGAGCCGACATCCGCTGCGAAGAGGCCTGGGAACGATCGACGGGTGATCCTTCGATCATCGTGGCCGTTCTCGACGAAGGAATCTACTGGCGTCATCCCGACCTGAAGGACAACATGTGGGAGAACGAAGACGAACCCTACTATGCCGAAGGATCCGACCAGGTCGCATCTCACGAGGACCGCGACGGAAACGGTTATGCCGGAGACCACTACGGCTACAACTTCATCAACAACACCGGTATCATCTCGTGCGACGCATCGGCCGACACCGGACACGGTACGCACGTGGCCGGAGTCATCGCAGCCCGCAACAACAACGGAATCGGAATCTCTTCCATCGCCGGCGGTACGGCTGAAAATCCCGGTGTGAAGGTCATGTCCTGCCAGATCTTCTCCGGAAACTCCGCAAGCAACACCATCAGTCTGGTTCGGGCCATCAAGTATGCCGCGGACAACGGAGCCGTTATCCTCCAGTGCAGCTGGGGATACACCTCCGGTACGGCAAACGGATATGAAAACTCGCCCGGATTCGCCACCCAGGAAGAGTGGGAAACCTACTGCCCCCTGGAAAAGGCCGCTCTCGACTACTTCGTCTACAACGCCGGATCGCCAAACGGTCCCATCGAAGGTGGTATTCCCATCTTTGCGTCCGGGAACGAATATGCCCCCTCGGCCGGATTCCCCGGAGCCGCAGACTACTGCGTAGCGGTCAACGCCACGGCCGCAGACTACACGATCTCGACCTTCTCGAACTACGGGGAAGGATCCGACATCGCAGCCCCGGGCGGAGACCAGGACTACTACTACGAGTACTATGACGATGACCACATGGTCGGATCCGTCGGATGCGTCCTCTCGACGCTCCCGCCCCAGGTCAGCAACAACACCTGCTACGGATACATGGAGGGTACCTCGATGGCCTGTCCCCACGTCTCGGGTGTCGCCGCACTGGGCCTCTCCTATGCCGCACAGCTCCGCAAGCACTTCACGGCCGCTGAATTCCGCAAACTCCTCATCGAAAGCGTAACGCCCATCGACGAGTATCAGGTCGGAACGAAGTACTACTACTTCTACGTCACCGACATCGGAAAAACCCGATACACGAGCGTTCCCCTGGCACAATACTACGGCAAGGCCGGAGGCCTGACCAATGCCAACCTGCTGCTCGCGGCCATCGCCGACGAATCGGCCGGAACCAAGGTCTCCTTCCCGAACATCTACCTCGGTATCGGAGAGGAGAATGCCGTAACGGAGAATCCCGCCCGCTACTTCGTCGGAGGCGAGACGCTGACCTACACGCTCAAGATCGACAACCCGGAGATCGCCAAAGGCGAAATCACCTCCGAAGGAAAAGCCGTGTTCACCGGCTTGAAGGAGGGTGCCACTTCCGCCTCCATCTCTGCCAGCAACGGCGAAACGCACTCGTTCAACATCACCGTGCGCAAGGCGGCGAACGGCAGCGGCTGGCTCTAATATCCCGGAAGAAGGATCATGCTGTTCGAAGCCTTCATACGAAACGTTCTGATCCCGATCGGGGCCGCTGCGGCACTCCTTGCCGCAGCCCCCGCCCGGGGACAGTTCCATGTCGTTTCGCGTGAACGCCTCGACAGTCTGGCACATCCTGCCCTGGCCAAAGGGGCCCAAGTGATGCGGTTCGAAAGGACCCGGATCGAAACCGGATCCATCGGTGAGGACGACGGCCCGAAAAGCTACACCTTCGAGTGGCGGAACACGGGAGACAAACCGCTCGTCGTCACACGCGTGACCACCACCTGCGGATGCGCCGCTCCAAGTTGGGACCGGCAGCCGATCAAACCCGGTGAAAAGGCCCGCCTCACGGTGACATACCACCCGAAAGGGCATCCGGGAAGTTTCGTGCGGAAGATCTTCCTCTTCACACAACTCGACGACAACGCCCCCTCGGCGACCCTCGAGCTCGCAGGAGAGGTCATTCCGTCGGCTCGCCCGACCTATGCCTATCCGCATGCCCGGGGAAACCTGCTCCTCAAACAGGAGGAGATCCGGCTCGACGGGTCCAGGCGCCAGACCGAAAGCATCGAATGCCTCAATGGCGGGAACGATACCCTGCGGATCCGCATCGACGCCCGGCTCCTGCCCCCCTGCGTGCAGGCCGAATTCCGGCCCGAGGTACTCCGGCCCGGAGCAATCGGCGAACTGACCGTACGTTTCGATCCCTCGGCAGGAAGGGTGCCGAACCGGATTCCGATCCCGCTTCTCGGGGTGGGACTCCCTCCCCTGCAGAGCAGCGTGACAATCCGCATCGCCGCTCCCAACAACGACTCCATCAACTGCGAACAATAATTGAATAAAATATGAAAAACTTTCTCAAAATCTCGTTCCTGATGCTCCTCTCCGTCGGATTCGCAGGCTGCGACGACGACAAAAGCTACGTAGATCCCGGACTGGAGGTCTCCTCCTACAACATCTCGGGAACCTGGAAACTCGAATCCTGGAACAACGGAGTGGCCCTGGCCGAAGGCAGCTATGTCTATCTCCAGCTCGACTATCGCGACGGGTATGAGTTCACCATCTACCAGAATCTCGACAGCTTCGGACCCCGCCGGATCACGGGCGTCTACAACCTCTACACCGATGAATCGCTCGGTTCGGTGATCCGCGGCATGTACGACTACGAAAACGGAGAATGGACCAGCCGCTACATCATCCGCGACCTCTACGCCGACCGAATGACCTGGATCGCAACCGACAATGCCGACAACATCTCGCTCTATGTCCGCTGCGATGCCATCCCCGAGGAGATTCTCGACAAGTACAAGGAGGAGATCGAGGCCGAAGAGGACAAAGAGTAATCCCGTCCCGAAGCCACGACATTCCCGAACCCCGGAATTCTCCGGAATGAGCGGGGAGCTACGGTCCGAATCCGCAGCTCCCCGCTTTCCGTCGGTAAAAAACGACCCCGCCACGGATTGCGCTTTATGAATTATTTCTTAACTTTGCGCGAAATACAACCGCACGAAACTTTAGACACATATGTTCGAAAACCTGACCGACAAACTCGAACGGTCGTTCAAGATCCTTAAGGGTGAGGGCCGCATCACCGAAATCAATGTCGCCGAAACCCTCAAGGAGATCCGGCGCGCACTGATCGATGCCGACGTCAACTACAAGGTCGCCAAGTCGTTTACCGACGAGGTGAAGCAGAAAGCCCTCGGGCAGGACGTGCTCAAGGCCGTCAAGCCCGGGCAGATGATGACCAAGATCGTCCGCGACGAACTCGCCGCACTGATGGGCGGCACGGCCACCGACATCCGACTCGAAGGTACGCCGGCCGTGATCCTCATCGCCGGTTTGCAGGGATCCGGTAAGACCACCTTCTCCGGAAAACTCGCCGCAATGCTCAAGACCAAGCGCGGACGGCAGGTCCTGCTCGTCGCCGGTGACGTCTACCGCCCCGCGGCCATCGATCAGTTGAAGGTCCTCGGATCGCAGATCGGCGTCGAGGTCTACACCGAGGAGGGGAACCGCAATCCGGTCCAGATCGCCGAAAACGCCATCCGCTACGCCCGGCAGAAGAGTTACAACGTCGTGATCGTCGATACGGCCGGACGTCTGGCCGTCGACGAGGCCATGATGCAGGAGATCACCGCCATCAAGGCGGCCGTGAAGCCTTCCGAAACGCTCTTCGTGGTCGATGCCATGACCGGTCAGGATGCCGTCAACACGGCCAAGGAGTTCAACGACCGGCTGGATTTCGACGGCGTGGTTCTCACCAAGCTGGACGGTGATACGCGCGGCGGTGCCGCCATCTCGATCCGTTCGGTCGTGAACAAGCCCCTGAAGTTCATCTCCAGCGGTGAGAAGATGGATGCCTTGCAGGTCTTCCACCCGGAACGCATGGCCGACCGAATTCTCGGCATGGGCGACGTCGTCTCGCTCGTGGAGCGTGCACAGGAGCAGTTCGACGAGGAGGAGGCCCGCAAACTCAAGAAAAAACTCGTCAAGGACCAGTTCAACTTCAACGACTTCATCGCACAGATCCAGCAGATCAAGAAGATGGGTAACCTGAAGGATCTGGCCTCGATGCTGCCCGGCATGGGCAAAATGCTGAAGAACGTCGACATTCCGGACGATGTCTTCAAGCAGACCGAGGCGATCATCTCGTCGATGACCCCCGCGGAGCGCGAACATCCGGAGATCATCAACGCCAAGCGCCGCGAGCGCATTGCCAAGGGGTCGGGAACGACCGTCGCGGACGTCAACCGCCTGATGAAGCAGTTCGAGGACACGCGCAAGATGATGAAGGCCGTGGCGGGCGGCGG
>CALUIG010000071.1 GCA_944320625.1 uncultured Alistipes sp. | reverse complement strand
CGCTTGAACTCGGTCGGAGTCACCTCGAAATGCCGTTTGAAACAGATGCTGAAATACTTGGGATTGGCAAATCCCGTCATGACGGAGATCTCGGCAATGGTCAGGTCGGAATCCTTCAGAAGCTGGGCGGCACGTTTGAGCCGGACATCCAGGATGAACTCCTTGACGGACATGCCGGTGATGTCGTTGATCTTCTGATAGAGGAGTGTCCGCCCGATGGACATATCCGCGGCAAAGGCATCCACGTCATAATCGTTGTTGTCCATGTTCTGCTCGATATAGCCCATCGCCTTCTTCAGCAGCTCCTCGTCCATCGACGAAATGGTGAGTTTCGAGGGTTCGGCAATGTACTTCTTGCTGTAACGCTCCTTGAGTTCGTTCTGCGTACGGATCAGATTGGCAACCTGCTTGAGCAGGAAATCCATGTCGAGGGGCTTGTCGAGGAAGACATTGGCTCCGCACTCCAGGGCCTTGATCTTGCTGTCACTGCCCTTCATGCCCGAAAGGACAATGACGGGAATGTGGCTGGTCTTGAAGTTCGACCGCAACGACCGGCAGACGTCAAACCCGTCGGTCCCGGGCATCATCAGATCCGTGATGACGATCTGGGGCGCAATCCGCTCCACCTTGACGATCCCCTCGTTTCCGTTGGCCGCCGTATAGACATTGTAGCTCTTCGAGAGGCGCTGTTCGAGATAACCCCGCAGATTCGGGTCGTCCTCGATGACCACGATCGTACAGGCCTTGCGGTCGTGGCGGTCGCTCACGTCGGACAAATCCCCTTCGGTGAGCATATTGTCGATCTCCGAGACCGCATAGTCGTAGGACTCGGCACCGCTGTCGGCCCGTTCGTTGAGGAGTGTGAAGGGAAGCACCACCGTAAATGCGACCCGCGAGTTCCCGGAGCTGAGCGAAATCTCGCCCCCGAGGTTGCTCACCAGCTCCTTAACGATGGCCAGTCCCAGGCCGGTACTGCCCTCAAACTCGGGGCGATGGTCCGAAAGACGGTTGAATGATTCGAAGATGGCATCCTTGCGCTCCTCGGGAATTTCAGCCCCGGTGTTCGTGACCGTGAAGGCGATATGCTCCATCCCGGGTTTCGGACCGGATTTGGGTCCGGGATGCTCTTCCGAAGCGGGGGACACCTTCACTCCGACATATCCGTTCCCGGTCGTATATTTGATGGCGTTGGAGAAGAGGTTCGTGAAGATCTTCTCGATCATGTCGTGGTCAAAACGCGTATAGAAACTCTCGTACGACGAACTGAAGTCGGTCTCGATCCCCTTCTTGTTGGCATAGAAATCGAACAGCGAGAAGATGCTCTCGACAAAGCGGATCAGATCACCCGGCTGCCGGTTGAGGGTAATCTTCTGGCTCTCGATCTCGCGGAACTGGAGCAACTGACTGATCATGCGCTGGATGCGGTTGACGTTCTTCTCGATCAGGTGCACATACGTTTGGCAGGGAGCCGTTTCGGGCAACATCTCCTTCAGCTGCTTGAGCGGGTCGACGACCAACGTGAGCGGGGTCTTGAGATCGTGGGAGATGTTCGTGAAGAAATTGATCCGCGCACGGGTCAGCTCCTTCATGTTCTGTTCCTTGATCCGTTCGAGTTCGAGCCGGTGTTCGAAGAATTTCTTGTTGGTGAAATAGTGCCAGACGAAGCAGACGGCCCCGATGGCCATCAACAGATAGAGACCCCATGCCCAGGGAGATAGGAACGGCGAAGGCGCCATGCGAAAACGCAGGGTCGAGACCTCATCGCCCCAGAGGCCGTCGTTATTGGCGGCCCGGATCTCAAGGGTATAGTTTCCGGCGGGCAGGTTGAAGAACTGGACGGCCTTCTGTCCGGGAGGCAACAGCAACCAGCGGTCCGAAAGTCCCAGCATGCGGTAGACATACCGGTTCTTCCCGGCATCGAGATAGCTGTTCGTCGAGAAACGGATTTCGAAATTCGACTGTCGGTGCGAAAGTTTGATGAGGTCGTCGTCACACGCTTCGGCTCCGGCCGACCGACCCATCGTAGCGATCGTCCGATGCAGGGGTGCCCCCTTCTCGCCCGGGACCACCGATCGGTCGTTGATTCGCATATCCGTAAAGAACACCCTGGGTTTCAGTGTATTGCGCTGAATTTCCCGGGGGGGGGAGAACAGGATGAAGCCATCGGTACCCCCGAAGAGCAACTCGCCTTTCGCGGTCTTGTAGCACGAACGCACATAATAGGCTCCGCAACGGTTGGGGGTGTCGATCTGCGAGCGATGGAGGGATCCGGAGGCATTGTCGTAATAGAAGAGCCCGTCGTTCGTACTGAACCAGATGTTCTTGGTGGCCGAATCTTCAAGGATTCCGAACACCATCTTACCGTCGAGTCCGACCCCGTTGCGGTCCCGGAAATTGACATACCGTCCGTCCCGGCTCAGGAGATTGACCCCACCGCCGCGGGTTCCGAACCAGATGTCGGAATCGGAGGTGATGCAAAACGAACAGAGCTGGTTGACCGAATAGGGGGCATTGTCAATATAGTAGCGGTTGAGAATCCGCCGTGTCCCGGGATCGATGACATAGGCACCCTCGTAAGTCACCAGCCAGAGATTGCCGCGTTCGTCGTGAAACAGCGTCTCGATCCGCATCCGGATCGGATTTCCCTGTTCGTCGGTGAAACGCACGGTCTCCACGACATGACTCTTCGCATCCATGTACATCAGTTCGGAGTCGGGGTCGGTCATCCAGATCCCCGCGTCCTTTTCCCGGACGAAATCGTAGACACACAGAGGTTGCGAGGAACCCGGATGCCGCATGGGCAGATCGACGAAACGTCCCAGTTTCGTGTCGAAGGCATTCATGCCGCCGTTGAAGACCGAGATCAGCAACCTATTGTCCGTATCGTAGCGGATCTTCTTGATCATGTTCGAGGTGATTCCACCCCGGTTCTCCTGCGTATAGTAGACGAAACGGTCGTTCTTCCGGTCCCAGTAGTTGATGCCACCCCCTTCGGTCCCGATCCAGAGATTGCCCTGGTCGTCCTCCTCGAAACAGCTGACGATCGGATGGTTCAGACCTCCGGGCGTTGCCTTGAAATAGTAATCCACGGAGCTGTCCGAGAAGGTCATGTAGGCCAGTTTCCCGCCATAGGTCCCCACCCAGACACCGCCGTCGGGATCGGGGAAGATCGACCATACGGAGCTGTTGGGCAGCGAATAGGGATAGTGGAGGTTCGAGCGCAGCAACCGGGTGGTATCCGTATGCGGATCGAGCAGCAGAAGTCCCGACTGCGTCGCCACCCAGATGACCCCGGCCTGGTCGAGAAAGAGCTCCTTGGCACTGGCCGATTTCTCGTACTCGGTGGGCAGTTTGAAGTAACGGGTCACCCGTCCGGAGTCGTCACACTCGTAGAGTCCGTCCATCTGAGTCAGCACATAGACCGAGCCGTTGAATTCGACGACATCCCGGATCAGCGGTTTTTCACCCTCAATCACGGTGAAGAGCCGGTAATCGCCCGTTCCGGGATCGAGTCGGAAGAGCTTTCCGCCGACGGCAACATAGACCTGGCGGTCGAAACACATCAACGAGAGGTTGGAATCCTTGGGTACAATCCCCTCCGGCAACGGGTATTTCCGCACGGTCGGAGTCCGTTCGGGGTCGAACGACTCGATGCCGTTGTTGCGGATCAGCCAGACAATTCCGTCGGAATCGGACAGGATCTGTCCGATATTTCCGTCCAGCACCGTCTCGAAACGCTGCCACCGATAATCGAAGCCCAGCAGGCCGTGGTTGGTTCCCACGTAGAGGGCGCGATGCTTGCCCGTGATCACCTGGCCGTAGAGCCAGTAGGAACTCGGCGAGAGGCTCACGACCCGGTCATTCATCGATACGAAAGCATTGCCGTCGTACATGAACAGCGCATCGTAGCCGCTGAACCAGATCCGTCCCACACTGTCCTTGGCAATGCTGTGAATGCCTCCGTAATAGGTGGTTTCGGAGACCGGATGGAAACGATAGTCGGCGAGGTCGAGGGCTGCCAGCCGGGTTGGGGCTGCTCCGATCCCGAGCAACAACAGGACCGAGATCAGCAACCGGATATGTAGACTTTTTCCGACCATCTCGTCTACAAAAATAACAAAATTTCACAAAAACGGCATCCAAATCCGTTTTTTTAAGCCCCTCTTGTTCCGAATATCGTCCACGGGAACTCGTCCCCGCCCCCAGGAAGAGACCCGCAGGAAGAGCCCGCGCCGCACGGGAAGGGAGTATGCGGGAGAGTGCATCGCTCCCCTCCGAGACGGCCGGAGGTCGGCCGCCCGCCTCCAGACACGCGAAAGACGGACGCTCCCCCTCATGGAGAGCGCCCGTCTTTTACCAAGAACCGGGGAGGAGCCTACTCCTCGATAAAGTCGATGTTCACCTCACGCTGGAAAACCTCCTGCAGCGAGATATTCGTCTCGGTGGTCGAGATACCCTGGATGCGCAGGATCCCGTCGAAGATCGTATGCATCAGGTGTTCGTTATCCACGCAGTAGAGTTTCACCAGGATGTTGCCCTTGCCCGTGATGTAGTGACACTCGACGATTTCGTCGACCTTCTTCAGCTCCTCGACCGTACGGGCCTGCAACTGCGGGTCCTTGAGCATGATGCTGATGTAGGCACAGACATCGAACCCCATCACCTTGGGGTCCACGATCAGACGGCTACCCAGGATCACGCCCGCTTCGTCGAGCTTGCGGATCCGCTGGTGGATGGCCGCGCCCGAAATGCCGCACTCCCGGGCGATCTCCAGGAACGGCATGCGCGCATTCTTGATGAGGTACTTGAGGATTTTGCGGTCGATCGCATCCAATGCGGTTTTAGCCATGGCGGTAGATTATTTGAGAACGTTCAACTCCTTGCCGATCTTCGTGAAGGCGGCGATGCAGCGGTCCAGTTGTTCGAAGGTGTGTCCGGCGGAGACCTGTACCCGGATGCGGGCCTGGCCCTTCGGGACCACGGGGTAGTAGAATCCCGTGACGAAAATTCCCTCGTCCTGGAGCTTTGCGGCGAAATCCTGCGACAGTTTGGCGTCGTAGAGCATCACGGCACAGATGGCCGACTGCGTGGGCTTGATGTCGAATCCGGCGTCCATCATGCCTTTGCGGAAGTGCTCGACATTGGCCACCAGACGGTCGTGGAGTTCGTTGCTCTCGGCCAACATCTTGAACATCTCGATCCCGGCACCCACAACGGCGGGCGGCAGCGAGTTCGAGAAGAGGTAGGGACGCGAACGCTGGCGCAACATGTCGATGATCTCCTTGCGCCCGGTCGTAAAGCCGCCCACGGCGCCACCGAAGGCCTTGCCCAACGTACCGGTAAGGATGTCGACCTGTCCGCGCAGGTTGTAGAGTTCGGTGATGCCGCGACCGGTCTTGCCCAAGACACCGGCCGAGTGGCACTCGTCGACCATCACCAGGGCGTCATACTTCTCGGCCAGGGCGCAGATCTTGTCGAGGGGTGCGGCGTTGCCGTCCATCGAGAAGACACCGTCGGTGCAGATGATGCGGAAACGCTGGGCCTGAGCCTTCTTGAGGCACTCCTCCAGGTCGGCCATGTCGGCATTGGCATAGCGATAGCGCACGGCCTTGCAGAGACGCACGCCGTCGATGATCGAGGCATGGTTCAGGGCATCGGAGATGATGGCATCCTCCTCGGTGAAGAGGGGTTCGAAGACACCTCCGTTGGCATCGAAGCAGGCGGCATAGAGGATTGTATCCTCCGTTCCGAAATAGTCGGCAATGGCCTTTTCGAGCTCCTTGTGAATGTCCTGGCAGCCACAGATGAAGCGCACGGAGGACATGCCGTATCCGCGGGCATCCATGGCACGCTTGGCGGCCTCGATGAGGCGGGGGTTGTCCGAAAGTCCGAGGTAATTGTTGGCGCAGAAGTTCAGGACCTTCCGACCTGCAACCTCGATCTCGGCGCGCTGGGGCGAGCAGATGATCCGTTCGTGCTTGTAAAGCCCTGCAGCCTCGATTTCGGCGAGTTCATGTTGCAGGTGCTCCTTGATTTTTCCGTACATATCGCGTTAATGTTTTGATGAAATTCCAGTTATCGGGCTATCAATTTGTTACAAATATACGACAATTTTCCGAAAACAGCCACACGCCAGGATTTATTTTTCGCATCCGAGGTTACGAATCGTCAGTTTTGCTTCCGAAACAGCCCCGGACGGCTTGCGGAGGCCTGTTCTCAGGACGCGATCCGGTCTTGTGCCTCCGGTCATGCCGTTCCTGTCCGGCAGTTTTTCCCGCTGCGGCGGGAGTGGAGCGGAATCGATCCGCAACCGCCACCTGTGGCCGCAAGATACGCCGCCCGGGAATGCACCGCCAAAGGGCAAACGCACCCCGACCAACACAGCATCCCCGACCGGCACGGCACATCCGACCAACACAGCATCCCCGACCGGCACGGCACTTCCGACCGGCACAGCGTCCCCGATTTCGCCCCGATGTAAATTTTCCCGGCTCCGTATCCGCTTGTTTCAAAAAAATTTATATCTTTGTTACTCAATCAATCCTTGCAACTTATGAAAAAATCGTGTGTTTTGGTGAGCGGCGGAGCCGGTTACATCGGTTCGCACACCACCGTGGAACTTATCAATGCCGGCTACGACGTCGTCATCGTCGACAACTTCTCCAACAGCGACATGGGCGCCGTGGAGGGCGTACGCAAGATCACCGGCATCGACATTCCCTTCGTCCAGGTCGACTGCTGCGACCGCGAGGCCTTCCGGAAGGTCTTCGAAAAGTATGAATTCGATTCGGTGATCCATTTCGCCGCCTCGAAAGCCGTCGGCGAGTCGGTCCAGAAGCCTCTCGAATACTACGGCAACAACCTCGTCTCGTTCATGAACGTCATCTCGCTGATGCGTGAATTCGGACGTCAGAACATCGTCTTCTCGTCGTCGTGCACCGTCTACGGCGAACCCGACAAACAACCCGTCACCGAACAGACGCCCCGCAAACCGGCCACCTCGCCCTACGGCAACACGAAACAGATGTGCGAGGACATCCTGCGCGACTCACTGGCCGCCTATCCCGGACTGAAGGGTATCGCCCTGCGCTACTTCAATCCCATCGGCGCCCATCCTTCGGCTCTGATCGGCGAGTTGCCGCGCGGCGTACCGCAGAACCTCGTCCCCTTCATCACGCAGACCGCCGCCGGCATCCGCGAATGCCTCTCGGTCTTCGGTGACGACTATCCGACACCCGACGGATCGTGCATCCGCGACTACATCGACGTCGTCGACCTGGCCCGGGCGCACGTCGCCGCCATCCGCCGCATGATCGAGGACAAGAACAAAACCCCCTACGAGATCTTCAACGTCGGAACGGGACGCGGGGTTTCGGTGCTGGAGCTGGTCCGCAAGTTCGAGGAGGTCAACCACCTGAAGCTCAACTACAAGATCGCACCGCGCCGCGAGGGCGACATCATCGCCATCTGGGCCGACCCGACGCTGGCCAACACCGAACTGGGCTGGAAGGCCGAGCGCAAACTCGAAGATACGCTCGCCGCAGCCTGGGCCTGGGAGAAACACCTGCGCGGAATCAAATAGCATTCCGGACCGGAAAAACGGAGGAAACGAGGGGTCGTTTCCTCCGTTTTCGTGTGTAAAAAGGGGATTTTGAGCATTTTTCGGGTTCAGTATTTTCTTTTTTCCGGCCAAATCCCTATCTTTGCACCCCGAACAGGCGGAAATGGGATGCGACCCCCGAGGCCGCATTGAGAACCGCCGCAGGTAACACATTAAATTACAAAACATTATGAAAACCATTCCGGTAAAGGCCGTAAAACGTGCCGATTTCGGCAAGAAGGCCGCCAAAGCCGTACGCCGCGAGGGAATGATCCCCTGCGTATTGTGCGGAAACGGTGAGACGGAGATGTTCTCCGTGGATCCCCGCGAGATCAAACCCCTGATCTACACCCCCAACTCCTACATCGTCGAGTTCGACGTCGAAGGCAAGAAGGAGCTCGCCGTTCTGCGCGAGGCCCAGTTCCACCCCGTCCGTGAGGAGATTCTCCACATGGATTTCTATCGCATCGCCAACGGCAAACCCGTCTCGATCGCCATTCCGGTACGTCTGACCGGTAACGCCGAGGGTGTGAAGGTCGGCGGTAAGCTCGTCCTGTCGGCCCGCAAGCTGACGGTGAGCGCCCTGGTGGAGAACCTTCCCGACGAGATCGTCGTGGACGTAACGCCGCTGGGTGTGGGCAAGACGATCTTCGTAGGAGACCTCCAGTTCGAGAACCTGAAGTTCGTGACCCCTGCCACGACGGCTGTCTGCGCCGTACGCGTAACGCGTGCATCGCGCGGTGCCGAGGCTGCCGGCAAATAGTCGCTGAACCGGCATGAAATACCTCATTGTTGGACTCGGGAATATCGGCGCCGAATACGCCGGGACCCGACACAACATCGGATTCAACGTGTTGGACGCCCTTGCAGAGGCGTCCAACGCTGTTTTTACCACCGCCCGTTACGGAGATGTGGCCGAGGTGCGCTACAAGGGCCGGACGCTTCTCCTGCTGAAACCCTCGACCTACATGAATCTCTCGGGAAAGGCGGTCCGTTACTGGCTCGACGCAGAAAAGATCCCCCTGGAGAATCTGCTGGTCATTTCGGACGACATTGCCCTGCCGTTCGGGGCTCTGCGGCTCCGCCCGAAAGGAAGTGCCGGAGGCCACAACGGACTGAAAAACATCGCTGAACTCCTGGGAACCGAAGAATATGCCCGGATGCGTTTCGGGGTGGGCGGCGACTTCCCGCGCGGCCACCAGGTCGACTACGTCCTGGGCGAGTGGACCGAGGAGGAGCGACAGGCCATGCCCGAACGGTTGAAGGTCTTTGTCGACGCCATCCGTTCGTTCGCCACGCAGGGCTGCGCCATGACGATGAACTTCTTCAACAAGAAATAGGAACCGGAGTTTCGGACAGGATCCTGGAGAGACCATGAAAAAAGCGGCTTGAAAGCCGCTTTTTTCGTATCCGTTGCGAATCCCGGGAGAGAAGGATTCACTCCTCGTCGTCGTAATAGAGGTCATCCATGAGCGAGTCGAGTTCACGCCGTTCCTTCTTCGTGGGGCGGCCCGTACCACGATCCCGGAAGACAAAGATCGTCTCACGCGGAATGTTGAGTTTGTCCAACTCCTCCTGCGGGGTGACGTTGAGGCAGTAGACCGGGACATTTTTGGCCGGCTGACGGCTCGACACCAGGTCGAGGACCTTGTAGGAATAGGTCACCTGCTGTTTCCGCACGGCGATCACGTCACCGATCTTCACCTCGCGCGACGGCTTGGCATAGGAGCCGTTCACCGTCACCTTGTTCGTACGGATGGCATCGGCGGCATCGCTCCGGGTCTTGAAGACCCGCACGGCCCAAAGGTATTTGTCGAGACGAATATCTTCCATAATCGATTTCTTTTATTTTATATACACGGATCGCCAGAACGTTTCCGGAGGGCGTTGTTCGCGGCCTACGGCCGCGTATGCAAATCTGACCCACCCCCAAACCCCCGCCTCAGGCAGGGAAAAGGCCGAAGGTGCAATTCCGACCTGAACTGCGCCGTCTCACCGACAGGGGAAGTGCCGACCGCCGTTACTCGCGGCC
>CALUIG010000070.1 GCA_944320625.1 uncultured Alistipes sp. | reverse complement strand
AACGAGGAGAGAGAACAGAGAAGGAGATAGAGAGACAGGGAGTGCGAAACGGAATGCGGAGAATGCGGAGACGGAAACGGACGATCAGGGAACGGAACCTATTGCAAATCGAAGGAGAGAGGAGAGAATTGCAACCGAAATACCGCCTGCCGGACGAAAGAGACGAATGCCGAGCCGTACGTTGCCGGCACTCCTGCCCCCAAAATTCAAAAAAACAACTCAAACATTTAATAGTATGTCAAAAGTTACTGTCGTAGGTGCAGGCGCCGTAGGTGCAACCTGTGCAAACGTGATGGCTTGCCGCGAAGTGGCGAGCGAGGTGGTTCTCATCGACATCAAGGAGGGCCTCTCGGAAGGCAAGATGCTGGACATGTACCAGACCTCCACGCTGATGGACTTCGATACGAAACTCGTCGGCGTGACCAACGACTACAAGAAAACCGCCAATTCGGACGTCGTGGTCATCACCTCGGGAATTCCCCGCAAACCCGGCATGACCCGTGAAGAACTCATCGGCACGAACGCCAACATCATGAAGGGCGTGATCGGGAACGTCATCAAATATTCGCCCCGCGCCATCATCATCGTGGTCGCCAACCCGATGGATACGCTGACCTACCTGGCCCTGAAGGCGTCAGGACTCCCGAAAAACCGCATCATCGGCATGGGCGGAGCCCTCGACTCGTCGCGCTTCAAGTGCTACCTGGCCAAGGCTACCGGCGCCAACATCAACAACGTCGACGGCATGGTCATCGGCGGTCACGGCGATACGACGATGATCCCGCTGCTCTCGAAGGCCACCGTAAACGGCGTGCCCGTCACGCAGTTCGCCTCGAAGAAGAAACTCCAGGAGGCCGTACAGAATACCATGGTCGGCGGTGCCACGCTCACCAAACTCATCGGCACATCGGCCTGGTATGCTCCGGGAGCTGCCGCTTCGATGATGGTCGAGGCCATTCTCCACGACCAGAAGAAACTGATCCCCTGCTCGTGCTACCTCGAAGGCGAGTACGGAGAGTCGGACATCTGCATCGGCGTGCCCGCAATCATCGGCCGCAAGGGTGTCGAGAAGATCGTGAAGGTCGACCTCACGAAGGAGGAGGCCGAGAAGTTTGCCGCTTCGGCCGCTGCCGTGCGCAAGACGAACAACGTCCTGCACGAGATCAACGCCCTGTAAGCGAACCTCCGATCCCGCATGAGCGAGGGCCCCGACGCAGTGTCGGGGCCCTCGCTGCATGACGAAGAGACCAAAAGGCGACCAAGGCGGTCAGAACCGGATCTTTGCCCCCACAAACCAGCTGCGCGGAAGCGACGGACCGTAGACATAGCCCGAATCGCGCTCAACTCCCTGGTCGAAATCCCGCTGATAGGCATTGAAAAGATTCTGCACCCCGCCGTAGAGTTGCAACGTAAGGTCACGGTAAAGCGGCAAATCGTAAGCCACACGCAGATTCACATCGCAGAACGACGGCGTCGTAACCGCCACATCCCGATCAACCCCGGATCCTTTGATGTGCTGCACGAGCATCTCGCCCGTACAGGTCCCGGTCACATCGGCCGTCAGACGCCGCAGGGGTTTGAACGACGCCGTAAAATAGCCGTAGAGGTCCGGCGTGCGGAACATCCGACGGACGGGCGGCACCTCCGGGTCCTCGCTCCACTGCTCGGGTTCCGCATAACGGCTCCGCTGCCAGGTCATACCCGCCTGCAACTCGAACCACCGGGTGAATACGGCACG
The DNA here is from genome assembly GCA_944320625.1 of uncultured Alistipes sp. Classification (GTDB taxonomy): domain Bacteria; phylum Bacteroidota; class Bacteroidia; order Bacteroidales; family Rikenellaceae; genus Alistipes. The sequence goes on along the minus strand of CALUIG010000070.1, from coordinate 8,030 downwards.
TCCCTCGACATTCACCCCTGCAACCGTAGCACCCGAACCGTTGTAACGCTCCTGAATCTTGCCTCCGTCGTCCGCATCCGCCAGATCGCGCAGCGCAAAGACATCGTCAAGACGGGTATAGAAACCCTCGACCAGCAGGTTGGTCCTGACACTGCCGAAATTGCGGTAGAGGTCGGCCGAGAGACTCACGCTGTGCGAACGCTCCTCCTTCAGATCGTCCGCCAGACGGATGCGCCGCCGCTCCCCGCCCACGATGGCAATGTGCATATCCTCGTCGAAAGCCTGCGGGGCCCGGTATCCTCCGGCATAGCTCACCCGCAGGTTCACCGACTCCGAAGGGTTGAAACGCACGTTGACCCGCGGACTGAAAATCACATGATCGACCAGGTTATGCTTGTCCAACCGGCCGCCGAGCAGCAGCGACCACTTCCGGGTCTTCCACTCGTTCTGGAAATAACCGCCCGCAATGTGCACCCGCTGATCGGTGTCGATGGCATAGCCGATCGAGCGGTCGTGGAGATCATCATAGCTGTATTCAACCCCGAGCGTCAACTCCGAAGGCATGAAGAGCAGCCGTTTGAAGGCGTGCACGTACTGAAGTCCCGAAGCCAGGACCAGATCGTGCGTCGTACCATAGGCCAGCAGATCCTGCTTGCTGCCGTAATAGCTCTTGCGGGCCGTATTCTGAAACGAAAAATAGGCATTGAACCGATTGCTGCGATCGGCCGACGAGAGGTCGAACGAGAGGCTTCCGCCATCGATCGTATGATCGGTCTGTTCGGCAATGAGAGCCTCATGGGGAGGCCGTTTGAGCTGATCCCCGCCCCGGCGGTACTCGTTCAGGTGGTGATACTGTGCCGTCAGACGCGAATAGGCTCCGGTCCGGAAATAGGAGCGCATGCCCACCGACCGGCTGTCGAGCAGGGGCAGTTCGGTGAAGCCGTCGCCATCGTGGTCGTAGCCCGAACGGTGTCGGCTCTGGCCGAAGATCCCGAGTCCGGCCCGTCCGCTCTCGGAGACCAGCGAGGCGTTGAGCGCCGTGGTATTGTCGTAGGAATTGCTGCCGCCGAGCGACATCAGCGTATGGGCGAACTCCGCCGTACTGCGCGTCGGCTCCCGGGTGATGACATTGATCGTACCCCCGATGGCCGACGAACCGTAGAGGGCCGAACCACCGCCGCGCAGCACCTCGACGCGTTCGATCATGTTGGCCGGGATCTGCTCCAGACCGTAGACGCCCGTAAGGGCCGAAAATACGGGATGCGAATCGACGAGGATCTGTGAATAGTGGCCGTCGAGGCCGTTGATGCGGACCTGGGTAAAGCCGCAGTTCTGACAGTCGTCCTCCACCCGCACGCCGGGCTGGAACGAGAGACCCTGGGCCAGACACGCCGCGTTGGAGCGTTCGAAAAGCGAGGCGTCGAGGACGCTCACCAGCGCCGGGGCCTCGCGCCGCAGCGTTGCCGAACGGCTTGCCGAGACCACCACCTCGTCCATCGAGATGCCGCTCTGTTCGACTTCGAAATTCAACTCCAGGGTTGCACCCCGGGTCAGGGTCACGGTCGCCTGCCGTGCGGCATAGCCCAGGGCCCGGACCTCAACGGTCAGAGTCCCTTCGGGCAGATTTTTCAGAAAATAGTGCCCCGAGGCGTCGGTAGTTGTCCCGAGCGGGGTTCCGACCACCGACACGGCGGCATACGGGATGTGTTCACGAGTCGTACGGTCGACGACATGGCCGAAGAGGTTGGCATCGGTCCCCTTCCGCGGGGCTTCGGCGCCCTGTACGCCGAAGAAGGTCAGGCACAGCGCAAGCAGTGCCGACAAAACGGATCGTTTCATGAAAAATGTCGTTTATCGGGTGGATGATTCCGATCCGGCACACCGGATCGTTGCGGCACCGGGCCGCAGGTCTGTTCCGGCCCTCGACGGAGAGAGGCCGGATCCGGCCGGCCGCAGCCGGACCGGGAGTCTCGGGTGGAATCAGCCCCGGGGAGGAGCCCGCAGGGAATGGACCGAGGTCCGGAAGGTGCATTTGCAACGGGTGGCCTCGGGCTGCAGAACAGCCAGTACCTCGGCATAGAATTCGTGAGCCGGGAGGTCTTCCGAGAGGTAGGGGAAGAAGTGGTAATTGTCGACGGGACAGTATTCGACCACACTCTCCCGGGCACCGTTGTCGGGCAGCAGATCGCCGCAGTGGGCGGCGAAGTGGGCATGGTCTTCGAGGTAGATATGCACCTTCTGGCCCGCATAGGCGGCCAGCAGGGCGACAAGCAGAAATGCCGCCGCAAAACGTTTGATCCGGAGGTGCATCTTCATCGGGAGACGAAGGTACGAAAAAAAAGGACCGCGACAAGCGGTCCCTGCAAAAATACCTGATTGTTAGTAGGTTGTATGTCTCGTCCGGCATCTCCGGAGTGCGCGTACCATTCCGGCACGAGCAGAAGGTCCTCAGATCGTGATGTCGAGGATCTCGAAATGGATCGTCCCGGCCGGAACATCCACATCCACCCGATCGCCCTTCTTATGCCCCAGCAGCGCCTTGGCAATCGGGGTTCCGATAGCCAGTTTCCCTTCGCGCAGGTTGGCCTCGTGTTCGGCGACGATCGTATAGGTCATCTGCTTGTTGTTGTTGTGATTCAGCAGCGTCACCTTACTCAGGATCTGGACCTTGCTCTTGTCGATCTTCGACTCGTCGATGACCCGGGCGTTGGCGATCGTATCCTCCAGCTTGGCGATACGCATCTCCAGCAGCCCCTGGGCTTCGCGGGCCGCATCGTACTCCGCATTCTCCGAAAGGTCGCCCTTGTCCCGGGCCTCCGCAATCGCCGCCGAAATCGCCGGACGCTCGACCGAACGCATGTGGTCGAGTTCGTCCTTGAGTTTCTTGTAACCCTCGGCTGTCAGATAAATAATCTCTTTTGCCATAATTCGATTGATTCCCGGGGGCTCCGTCCGGCGGAGCCGCCCCAAAAAACAAAATAACGTAAAAAAACAAGAATCCTGGCCCGTAAAGGCCAGAACCCCGCTTCGTTGCATAGGCAAAGATAAAAAGGATAATCCATATTTCCAAATCTTTTTCACACCCGCTCTTCGGATCGGCTTCCCGGCCCCGGACACGGGGACAACGGCCTGCAAATCCCGGCTCACGGCGGGTATCATCCATTCTCTGCGGCATGCGGTGCGGCTCCGGGCGGAGCAGGACAATAATTTTTTTTGCAAATCGTTAATTTATGCGTAACTTTGCGCGATAAAGCGCCGTAAAAGATTCTCAAATGAAGCAGACTTTCTCATACGCCCTATGCGCCGTGGCGGCAGCGATCTTCCTCTGCGGATGCTCCGGCATGAACGCACTGCTGAAAAGCGGGCAGCCCGAACTGATCTACAGCAAGGCGCTGGAGTATTACGACAAGGAGAAATGGCAGCGCGCCATCACCCTCTTCGAAGGGGTCGAACACTACTACCAGGGGACCTCGCGCGAAGATACCGTCTCGTTCTACAAGGCCCGCTGCCGCTTCAAGAACCGCGACTACGAAACCGCTTCGACGGAGCTCGACGACTTCCGCCGCAAGTTCGGCCGCAGCGCCTTCATCGAGGATGCCGAAGGAATGTATGCCCTCTGCTACTACTACCTCTCCCCAGGCCCGTCGCGCGACCAGACCATGACCGGTCACGCCCTGATCGCCATCAACGAATTCATGTCGCGCTACCCGGAAAGCAGCCGCATCGAGAATTTCAAGCAGATCAATGCCGAGCTCACCGAACGGCTCCACGAAAAGGCCTATCTGAACGCCTATACCTATTACAAGATCGGGCGCTACAAGTCGGCAATCACGGCCTTGAAAAATGCCCTGAGGGAGTATCCCGAGTCGAAACACCGCGAAGAGATCATGTATCTGATCGTCGACGCCAGCTACCGTTTCGCCAGCAACTCCATCGCCAGCAAGCAGACGGACCGTTATCTGGCAATGCTCGACTCCTACCTTTCGTTCAAGGAGGAGTTCCCCGAGTCGAAACACCTCAAGGAGGCGGACCGCATGGCCAAACACGCCCGCGACTACCTCGACCGCAACAACAAGGACAACAACATATAAGATGGAAATCAAGAAGAACATCCCCAACAACACCATCACACGCAAGCTGGTGGATCTGGACAAGGAGACCGGCAACGTCTACGAGAGCATCAACATCATCGCCCGGCGTGCCAACCAGATTTCGACGGAGCTCAAGGCCGAACTGAACCGCAAGCTCGCCGACTTCTCGTCGCCGACCGACACCATGGAGGAGACCTTCGAAAACCGCGAGCAGATCGAGATCTCACGCTATTACGAGCGCCTGCCCAAACCGGTGATCATCGCCACGGAGGAGTTCCTCGATCACGAGCTGGTCTACAAGGAAGGCAAGAACGATACGTTCAAGGAGATCTAAATCCACGACAATGGCATCCGGAGACGCAGCGGCCGCATCTTTGGCGGGACGCCGCATTCTGTTGGGTATTACGGGCAGCATAGCAGCCTACAAGGCTGCCATGCTGTGTCGTTTATTGAAGACGGCCGGCGCCGAGGTCCGCGTGGTGATGACGCCGCTGGCCAAGCAGTTCATCACGCCGCTGACGATGGCCACGCTCTCGAAAAATCCCATCCTCGTGGAGTTTTTCGACCCCGAGAACGGAGCCTGGAACTCCCATGTCGCCCTGGGCGAATGGGCCGACTGCTACGTGATTGCCCCCGCCACGGCCAACACCCTGGCAAAAATGGCCACGGGCGTGGCCGACAACCTGCTGCTGACGACCTATCTCTCGGCCCGCTGTCCGGTGGTCGTGGCTCCGGCCATGGACCTCGACATGTACGCCCATGCGGCCACCCAGCAGAATCTCCGGACGCTTGCCGACCGCGGCGTACGGATCGTCGAACCGGCCGAAGGCGAACTGGCCAGCGGCCTGAGCGGAAAGGGACGGATGGCCGAACCCGATACGATCGCCGCATTCCTGGGCGGCCTTCTCGCTGAAAAAAAAAAGACACTGAACGGTAAACGGCTGATCGTCACGGCCGGAGCCACGATCGAAGCCATCGACCCGGTGCGGTTCATCTCGAATCACTCGTCGGGCAAGATGGGCTACGCCATTGCCGGGGAACTGGCGGCACGCGGCGCAGAGGTGACGCTCATCTCGGGACGTACGGCCCTGGCCACACCGCCGGGGGTCGAACGGGTGGATGTCCTCTCGGCCGAAGAGATGTACGAAGCCGCCACGTCCGCCTTCGACGAGGCGGACGGAGCGGTGATGTGCGCCGCCGTAGCGGACTATACCCCCGCCGAGGTCTCCGACACGAAACTCAAGAAGGGCGACGGCGAGCTGTTCATCCGCCTGCGCCGCACGCACGACATTGCCGCCGAACTGGGTGCCCGCAAGGGATCACGTCTGCTGGTAGGATTCGCCCTGGAGACCGACGACGAGCAGGCCCATGCCGAATCGAAACTCGAACGCAAGAATTTCGACTTCATCGTACTGAACTCCCTGCGGGATGCCGGGGCGGGATTCCAGGGTGACACGAACAAGGTGACCCTGATCGACCGTTCGGGCCGCGAGGAGTTGCCGCTGATGTCGAAACGGGAGGTCGCGGCCCGCATCGCCGACCGGATCGAAACATTTTTCACACGATAAAGGGAGGGGGGGCATCCGCATCCGCCCCCTTCCGAAACCGGGATATTGAATCGCTAAAATCCGAATTGCCATGTTGCGCCGTCTGTCCGTCGAAAACTACGCGCTGATCGACAAACTCGAAATGGAACTGGACCCGCACCTGAATATCATCACGGGTGAGACGGGAGCCGGAAAATCCATCCTGCTCGGAGCCCTCGGGCTGCTGCTGGGGGCGAAGAACGACGGTTCGGCGATGAAGGATGCCGCCCGGAACTGCACGGTGGAGGGGACCTTCGACCTGGAGGGTTGCAACCTGGAGGATTTCTTTACGGAGAACGACCTCGACTACGCCGCGGAGACCACCCTGACACGCGTCATCACCCCGGCGGGCAAGAGCCGCGCCTTCGTCAATGACGTCCCGGTGCAGTTGGCGCAGCTGCGCGAACTCGGCACACGCCTGCTGGACATCCACTCGCAACATCAGAATCTGATCCTCTCGTCGGAGGAGTTCCGCACCTCGGCGCTCGACACCGTGGCGGGGAACAAGGAACTGCTGGCACAGTACGCCGCACAATATGCCCGGATGAGCGAACTGCGCCGCGAACTGGCTTCACTGCGTGAGGCGGCCGAACGGGGACGGCGCGACGAAGAGTGGCTTCGTTTCCAGTGCGACGAACTGACGGCCGCGGCACTTCGCGCAGGCGAGCAGGCCGAACTGGAGGAGGAACTGGCCCTGCTCGAAAACGCCGACCGCATCGGCGAAGCGCTGACCGGACTGCGCAATGCCCTCGACAGCGATGAGACGGGAGTCCTCAGCCAACTAAAAAATGCCGAAAACACCCTCGGGCACCTGCGCGGCCACTACCCCACGGCCGGAGAGTTCGCCGACCGCCTGCACGCGGTGCTGGAGGAGCTGAAGGACATCGATGCTTCGGCCACAGCCGCGAGCGAACGGATCGATGCCGATCCGGAACGGCTGGCAAAACAGTCGGCGCGGCTCGATGCCCTGATCGCCCTGCAACAGAAATACCGCGTGGCCGACGAAACGGAGTTGATAGCCCTGCGCGACCGGAGTGCGGCACAGCTGGCGGCAATCGTCCACAGCGGCGAGGAGATCGCCGCAGCGGAGCAGGCCTTGCAGGAGGCAACCGCCGGGGCCGAAGCGCTGGCCGACCGGTTGCACAAGGCGCGAGAAAAGGCCGCCGGAAGTTTCGAAAAGGAGATTCAAGCGACGCTTGCCAAACTGGGCATGCCCGAAACGGTGTTCCAGGTCGCACTGACACCCCGCAGCGAGTTGGACCGCACGGGCCGCGACCAGGTGCAGTACCTCTTCACGGCCAATGCACGCATGACGCCGCAACCCGTCGAGCGGATCGCCTCCGGCGGAGAACTCTCGCGCGTGATGCTCTCGCTGAAAGCCTTGCTGGCCAAGCGGATGCAGTTGCCGACGATTCTCTTCGACGAGATCGACACGGGCGTTTCGGGACGCATCGCCGATGCCATGGGTGAGATCATCGAATCGCTCTCCGCCTCGATGCAGGTGGTGGACATCACCCATCTGCCGCAAGTCGCCTCGAAGGGATCGGCGCACTTCGTGGTCTACAAGCGCAACGGCCGGACGGAGATCACCCGCCTGAGTGACGACGACCGCATCGCCGAGATCGCCAAGATGCTCTCCGGATCGCAGATCACACAGGCTGCCGTGGCCCAGGCGCGGATCCTGCTGGGGAGATAAGGTTCCAGGAAACGTCACAAACTCCGGGGATTCATCGGCTCCGGGGCTTTTTTCGGCCGGGAGAGGGGGGGGGAAGTGAATTGCCCCGAACTGGACGGAACGGAGGCCCCCAACCACTGATTACCCGACAACCGCGAAAATCATGAACGATACACCCGAAATCCTTGCCCTCGCCGCGGCAAACCAACGGCGGGCGCATGAAATTCTCCGCGAACTGGAGCTGCGCGAAGCGTGGCAGACAATCGGAGCACGGGCCGAGGTGGTAGGATCGCTCCGCACGGGACTGCTGATGAAACACCTCGACATCGACCTGCACATCTACTCCCCCGCCCCGCTGCACCCGGCCGACAGTTTCGCCGCAGCAGCCCGGATCGCAGCCAAACCGGGCATCCGCCGAATGGAGTACGGCAATCTGCTCGATGCCGGGGACTGCTGTCTCGAATGGCATGCGCAATACGAAGACCGCGACGGACGGATGTGGCAGATCGACCTGATCCACATGGCGGAGGATTCGCCCTGGGCGGGTTATTTCGAACGGGTGGCCGACCGCATTGCAGCGGTACTGACCCCGGAGACGCGCGACACGATCCTGCGGCTGAAATACGAGACGCCCGACGGGGCGAAGATTCCCGGCATCGCCTATTACAGGGCGGTCCT
>CALUIG010000069.1 GCA_944320625.1 uncultured Alistipes sp. | reverse complement strand
CTCCGCCAAGTTCAAGGACTAACGGACCCGGCAAGCGATAGCCACAGAAAATCCCCGGAATTTTCCCGGGGATTTTTCGTTGTCAGCCGGGCGATCTGCGTTGCACGCTTCCGTTCCACCCTACTCCTTCGGGCGTTTCGGGCGGATCGTCGACAACCGCGAGACCTGCTTCAAATCAAACAAGCCATAGATATTCACCGCCACGGTCTCCTTCGGGCCGTATGTCAGCATCAACAACTCCGAATAGCTGTAAAACTCCGCTTCCCGAAGATAAAAACGCGTCGTCTGCCCTCCGGAACTCTCCGACATCACCAACTGGAACTTGAAAACCGGATCGGAGGCAAGTTCTTCGGCATCTTTCAGAAACTGGGTACGATCTCCGCCATCCAGTGCCACGATCCGGATATATTGGATACCGTCCAACAGTTCAGCCAGTTTTCTGTCGCCCTTTTCGGCCGCCTGGCGGCTCATCATCCGCATCATCTTGCGTTCCAACTGCACGCTGGAGAAACCTTCGGCCTTCGAGTAGCGGTCGAAAAACTTCCACGAGACGTTCTGAGCCCGCGCCAGGAACGGCACGGTCAACAGAATCAGAATCAAAAATCGTTTCATAACGCACTCGATTTACAATCCAAAACAGATTCCGAGCGAGAGCGGATGCACCTTCGGCCCCACCCCGCTCTCGAAAAGCGGCGTCACACCGTAACGAAAATAGATGCCGCATCGGTAATAGGTGACACCAACCCCGACTCCGAAGCGGAAGGTACGGACTCCCGAAAGTGCACTCTTCTCCTTGGGGTGCTTGTAGATGGAGTTGGCGCCCATCGTAAAGTCGAAATAACCGCTCAGCGAAAGGGTCATCTGCTTCATCGGATGGTAGGCCAGATGCAGCGGAATACCGAGCGACGTGATGCGGAGTTTCGATTTGTCGGCCTTCTCGTCCAGCGTGAGGGGGACAATCCTCCCGTTCTCGTTGCCGAGTGTGATCGAGTTGTCGGAAAGGCGGTAGTTGTCAACCGTATAACGCAATCCGGTCGTCAGATCGAACTGACGCTGCTTGCCGAACACGTAGTTCAGTCCGGCGAGCGTTGTCGACAAGTGGAACGACTTGCCGCCGCGCAGGTCAAAAAACGCGTCCGTACCCGCTGGATAGACACCGTAATCAACTTTCGAAGGGATATTGTATCCCCACTCCGTCTTGTAGAAGAGAACCAGACTCCAACGCGGCCGCTTGATCCGCGCATTGCGATCCCGAATCTTCTCGTCCGACAACGAGGAGAGCGTAATGCCGAAGCCCGCGACCTCCAGGACCACCTCCTCGCCGTCGTTCGAACGACGCAGGGCCACCAGATCCGTATCCACGGAGTCAATCCGCTCCAGGCTGTCGGCGGGAATCGGTTCGCCGACCAATCCCGGTTGCGGAACCGAATCCGCCGAAACTGCCGGAGTTGTCGGATCCATCGAGAATTCGGGAGTCTGGGCCGAAGCCGGGGAGATCCCGAAGAGTACCGCGGCAAAAGACACCGCCAGAAGATAAATCAGTCGTTTATCCATCGCTTCCCATTTTTAATTGTTTTCAATCAGTTCATCGACCAGGCGGTCCGGAGCTTCGAGCGCGGCAAAGGAGTCGAAATAGCGGGTCGTCCGCATGGCAATCTCCTTGTCATAAATCGGTTTGCCATCGATATAGCAATAGGGTTTGCGCAGCAGCTCCGCGCCGAGGAAAAGTCCCAACAACACCACGGCCGCCGCGGCAACGCTCCAGAAGAGCCGCCTCTGCCGTCCGAACAGCTTGCGGTCGGACGACCGGACCGGGACGTCGGGATGTCCGGCAAACATGGATTCGGGAGGACGGTCGGGGCCCTCGGCAAGCGGCCGGAGCGGTTTTTCATCGGAGAGGAGCGTCAACTCCCGATCGGGCGCCTCGCTACGGGGCATCTGCTCCCCGGCAAGCTCCCCGAATCCTTCGAAGAGCAGCGACAACTCGCGCAGCGACTCCGGCAGCTCCTCCGTCGTCCGCAACAGTTCGCGCAACTCCCGCTCCTCGGCCTCGGTCGTCCGAGCCTCCAGCCAGCGTTCCGCCAGCCGTTCAATCCGTTCGTGTCGTTCGTTCATCGTCTCTCATTTTTTGCAAAATCGTACGTAAGGACATCCGTCCCCGGGAGAGGATTACCCGGACCTGCGCCTCGTCACAACCGATCATCGCCGCGATCTCCCGCGTCGGATACCCTTCGATCTCCTTCAGGTGGAGTACCTCCCGCTGCCGCTCCGGCAGGGCCGACAATGCCCGCCGCACCAGTTCGCGCACCTCCCACCGGTCGCTGTCCGCCGCAACCGAGCGTTCTCCCGTCGCCTCGACGGCCTCCCGACGCCGTTCGTCCGCCTGGCGGCGGCGCAGCAGGTCGCAACAGCGGTTGCGCACGGCCGTCATCACGAACGACTCGACCTTCCGGGGCATCTCCCACCGCGCATGTTCACTCCACAGACGCATCAGCAGGTCGTGGACCACATCCTCCGCCTCGGTCGACGAGAGCAGCAGGCTCTGCGCATAGCGGAACATGCGGTCTCGAAGAGGCAGGACCAAAGCGGTGAATTCGGATTCCTTCATGGTATCTGTAAGACGAAGACGCGGGGCAAAACGCAACATCGGAGTTCCAAATATCGCCATTTTCCGGGCAAAAATCCGAAAAAAGGCGCTTTTTTGCGGAACTTTTCAAAAATTTAGGTACTTTGTATTGCATAATACTAAAAAGTGTTTTATATTTGCATTGTCAAAATAGTAAGACCCGCAAAAACAACCGCGGCACAAGCCGCAACGATCATGAAAGAGACTGTAAACGTAAACATCGGCTCCGTGGCATTCACCCTCGACGAAGATGCCTGCCGGCTTCTGAAGGGCTACTTCGACGACATCCGCAAGCGTCTGCCCGAAGACGACAACGAAACGATGGCCGACATCGAAGCCCGTGTGGCCGAGATCTTCCGGGAACGGGTCGCGTCCCCGATGCGGGTGATCTCGATCGACGTCGTCCGCGCCACGATGGCGCAGATGGGGGCCCCGTCCGACTTCGGAGAGCCCCGCAACCCGGAACCGGAAGACGACGGACCGCACCCGGATCCCGGGGATCCGCAAGGCCCGTCCCGAAAACTCTACCGCTCCCGCACCGAACGCTCGATCGCCGGGATCTGCGGAGGTCTGGGCGAGTTCTTCAACGCCGATCCCACGATGATCCGGCTGCTGATGCTGCTGCTGATCCTCTTCGGAGGTCTCTCGCTCTGGGCCTACGTCATCCTCTGGATCGTCATTCCCGAAGCACCGGCCCCCAACTTCAACCCCTATCAAAAGAAATCCTGAAAAAATGAACGCATACGACAACCGACACCTGTACCGTTCCCGCGACGAACGCATCATCGCCGGCATCTGCGGAGGCCTGGCCGAATTCTTCGGACTCAACGTCTCCCGCATCCGGCTCGCCGTTCTGTTGCTGCTCCTCTTCGGAGGTCTCTCGCTCTGGGCCTACATCATCCTCTGGCTGATCGTTCCCGAAGCTTCCCGGCGGTAAGGCTAAACAGACAACACCATGGCCGAAGACAACGTAAAGGCGCAAATGCGCAAAGGAATCCTGGAGTACTGCATCCTCGCCATCCTCTCCCGCGGGGATTCGTATGCTCCGAAGATCATCTCCGAACTCAAAGAGGCCGAGATGATCGTCGTCGAGGGTACGCTCTACCCGATCCTCACCCGGCAAAAAAACGCCGGACTGCTCACCTACCGCTGGGAGGAATCCCCCCAGGGCCCGCCCCGAAAATACTACTCCCTCACGGAAAAGGGGTTCGAATACCTCCGTACGCTTGACGAAGCGTGGGACGAACTCGTCGGACAAATCAACCGGATCCGACACGGAAATACCGAGAACGATTAAACCCGAAAGCCCAGCGTCATGAAAAGAAATCTGTTGATCACCCTCTCGCTGATCGCCCTGTTCGCCGTCTGTGCCATCTGTGCGGTCACCCTCCTGCGCAGCATCACCGCCTGGTCGGGGAAGGTCGTCCGGACAAGCGGGCAACTCTCCACAAAGTGCATTCCCATACCCGACTTCGAGGCCATCCATGCCTCGCGGGCCGTGAAGGTCGTCCTTGCCGAAGAGGCTCCGCAGATCTGTATCGAAGCCGACGACAAGCTGCTGGAATGGGTCATCGTCGAATCCGATGACGGAGAACTGGAGATCTCGATCGATCCGAAGATCAAGTCCATCAAACAGATGAATGTCACGGTCACCGTTCCGGTCGGGAATCGGGAGATCCGGTCGCTGCGGGCCTCGAGTGCCGCCCGCATCGAAGGCGACATCACCCTCCAGAGTCCGGAACTGAAGATCGACGCTTCGTCCTCCGCACGCATCCGGGCATCGGTCCAGTCCGGGAGTTGCAGTGCCGAAGCCTCCTGCAATGCGCATATCGATCTCACGGCAACCGGCACCGAATGCCGGTTCAATGCCTCGAGTGCCGCCCGGATCACCGCAGCCATCGAAGCGGAGAGCTGCGAAGCCAGCGTATCGAGCGCCTCGAAGATCCGGCTCTCGGGATCGGCCGAGCGCTTCACGGCCCAGGCCGGCTCGGCCGGAAAGATCGATGCCGAAAAACTCGCCACGACCCGGGCTTCGGTCCACGCGTCGAGCGGTTCGGGCATCAACGTAACCTGCTCCGGGGAACTCCGAGCCGAAGCTTCGAGCGGTTCGAGCATCCGCTACGGCGGAGACTGCCGGCTCGAAGCCACGAAATCCAGCGGCGGAAGCATCCGCAAAAACTAACCCATCCATCCACATCCCCCTGAAACCGCACACAACACATCACCATGAAAGAAGTCAAGAAATGCAGCATCTCGGGCGTAGCGTTCACCATGGACACCGATGCCTATGAAGCCCTCGACGCCTACCTCGACAGCCTGAAGAAGAGCTACGGCGAAACCCCCGACGGCGCGGAGATCGTCGCCGACATCGAAGCCCGGATTGCCGAACTCATTCTCTCGACCCAGGACAACAGCCGGGTCGTCGAGAAACCCCTCATTCTGAATATCATCGAACAGATGGGCTCCGCCGAGGACATCTCCGATCAGAACGCCGACCGCGACCTGCAATACGAAACCCCGCGCATCCCCCGCCGGCTCTACCGCGACACTGAAAACGCCAAACTCGGCGGTGTCTGCGCCGGCATCGGCAAGTATTTCGACGTCGATCCCGTATGGGTGCGTCTCGGGCTGTTCCTGCCGCTGCTGCTCACCTGTTTCGGAGGAATTCCCTTCCTGTTCTGGTTCGGTCCCGTCTTCGGCAACCTCTTCGGGATCTTCGGGATCTGCTACGTGATCATGTGGTTCGCCGTCCCCGCGGCACGCACCGCCCGCCAGAAACTCGAAATGAACGGCGAGAAAATCACCGCCCAGTCCATCGGTGAGGTCACGACCGCCGCGACCAACAACGAACCCGACTCGAAGGCGAAACCCATCGTCGCCGAAGCCGTCTCGCTCTTCGGCAAGATCGTTCTCATCCTGCTCAAGATCTTCGCCGGGATTCTCGTGTTCGGGCTCATCATGGGAGCCTGCGCCCTGATTATCGGGCTCTTTGCCGTGGTGATCGGAGGTCCCGAACAGATCCATCTGGAAAAACTCTCCGATTTCTCGCTCTGGGTGCCGATCCTGGGTATTCTCATCGTACTGATCCCGGTCATCCTGCTCATCTACGTGTTGATGTGTCTGATCGCCTCGCGCAAGCCCGGCGGAAAGACCGTCCTGGCAATCTTCCTGCTGTGGATCCTCTCGATCATCGGATGCTCGGTGATCGCCATCCGCGAAGACGTCAGCGAGAAACTCCACAAGAAAAAGGCCGCCGTGGAGCGGATCTTCCGCAGCGAACTGATCATCAACGGCGACACCACGACACTCGAACGGCTGCTGGAGGATTACGACGAGGAGAGCGTGATCGAGGAGGGACGCCGGACCCTGCATATCTCCGTTCCCTCGCAGTCGATCGACATCACCGTCGACAAGGGAGAGGGCGAATTGAAGGTCAATGCCGACGGGCAGGAGGGTTCGATCCGGATCTCCGGAAAGACAAACACCCCGGAAGACCCGACGGTTCCGACTGCCGGAAGCGGCAAAACCGCCGGAGAATAGTCCGCACACGCAACCATACGACGGATGCCGATACATTTGGCCGGGTTTTTGAAAATCCTGAAAAATTTACTAACTTTGGGCGATTTTGTTTCGCTAAACAAATGTGCATATGGCTGGAATCAAATGTATCGGCATCCTGACCTCGGGAGGTGACGCTCCCGGCATGAATGCCGCAATCCGTGCGGTGACCCGAAGCGCCATCTACAACGGATTTTCCGTGAAGGGAATCATGCGCGGATACAAAGGTCTCGTATTCAACGAAATCGTAGATTTCAAATCGCAGAGTGTCAGCAACATCATCCAGTTGGGCGGCACGATCCTCAAAACGGCCCGCTGCAAGGAGTTCACAACCCCCGAAGGCCGCAAACAGGCCTACGACAACATGGTGGCGGCCGGAATCGACGCCCTGGTGGTCATCGGCGGAGACGGATCCCTGACCGGTGCCGGTCTCTTCGCCACGGAGTACAACGTGCCGATCGTGGGCCTGCCCGGGACCATCGACAACGACCTGGGCGGAACCGACTCGACCATCGGATACGATACGGCCCTCAATACGATCATGGAGGCCGTCGACAAACTCCGCGACACGGCGTCGAGCCACGAACGGCTCTTCTTCGTCGAAGTGATGGGACATACGGCCGGATACCTGGCCCTGAACAGTGCCCTCGCAACGGGCTCCGAAGCGGCGATTATCCCGGAGATGGAGACCGAAGTCGACCAGCTGGCCGAACTTATCAACCACGGCTTCCGCAAAAGCAAAAACTCGGCAATCGTGATCGTAGCCGAAAATCCCAAGACGGGAGGTGCCACGGCCCTGGCCGAACGTGTAAAGAAGGAGTTCCCGCAGTACGACGCCCGGGTGACGATCCTCGGACACATCCAGCGCGGCGGATCCCCGACGGCTTTCGACCGGATCCTCGCCTCGCGCATGGGCGAAGCGGCCATCGAGGCACTCCTGGACGGACAGCGCAACGTCATGATCGGGACGATGAACGGCAAGATCGTCTACGTCCCCTTCACCAAGGCCGTCAAACACGACAAGGGCATCGACCGTGCAGGGCTGGAACTGGTAAAAATTCTCTCGATCTAACCCGACGGCTAACGCCTCCACGCAGACTACTCCACCCCCATGAATTTCTACGAAAGACCCGAACACCGACGCATCAAACGCGTCATCGGAATCGGCAATGCCCTCACGGACATGCTGGTCAACTTGAAAACCGACTCCGTACTGGGACGGTTCAAACTCGCCAAAGGCTCGATGAGCCTCGTGGATACCCGTCTCCAGACCGAAATCTCGAAATCGGTCGCCGGACTTCCCTATTCGCTTTCGCTCGGAGGTTCGGCCGGAAACACGATCCGCGCCATGGCGCAACTGGGCTGCAGCGTGGGATTCATCGGCAAGGTGGGGCCCGACACCACGGGAGACTTCTTCGTCCAGGCGCTCGACAACCTGGGGATCGAACCGATCATCTTCCGCGGCAAGGAGCGTTCGGGGAAGTGTGTGTCGCTGATCTCCGCAGACGGTGAGCGGACGATGGTCACCCATCTCGGAGCCGCCCTGGAACTCGCGGCCGAGGAGATCGAGCCGACGATCTTCGACGGATACGACTGCCTCTACGTCGAGGGATACCTGGTGCAGAACCACGACCTGATCCGCAAGGCCGCCCGTACGGCCAAGGAGTGCGGGTTGAAGGTCGCCATCGACCTGGCCAGTTTCAACATCGTGGCCGAGAATCTCGAATTCCTCCGCGGGCTGGTGAGCGACTACGTCGATATTGTCTTCGCCAACGAGGACGAAGCCAAGACCTTCGCCTGCGAAGCCGAGCCGCTGAATGCCCTGCAAAAGATCTCGGAGATGTGCGACCTGGCCGTCGTCAAGATCGGCACCAAGGGCGCCATGATCAAACAGGGCGACGAAGTCGTACACGTGGGCATCATGGCTGCGGCCAAACGCGTCGACACGACGGGGGCCGGAGACTTCTATGCCGCGGGGTTCCTGGCGGGACTTTGCGACGGGCTGACGTTGCGCCAGTGCGGCACGATCGGAGCCATTACGGCGGGCAAGGTGATCGAAGTCGTAGGAACAACCTTCGGCGAAGAGGCCTGGGAGGATATTTATCGGCTGGTCAACAAGGTCAAGCACGAAAAATACCTCTTCTGATCCCGGAGCCCCGGGCCAAAAAACGAAAAGCCGGTTTCCTGCGGGAACCGGTTTTTTTGTGCATCGGACAGAAACGAATGGTAGAGGGGGGGGGTTATGCCTCCCGGATCGGCCGGAAGAGTCCGCGGGAGATTCCCCAGCGCAGGCGCAGCAGCCAGAGCGCTTTGCGGGGCGACAGGCGAAGGAGGAATCCCAGCGCCAGCAGCAGCGTTGCCGCCCATTTGGCGAGTTCCAGGAGGAGCGTCTTCGGCAGGCGGTGATGAATTCGGGCGCGGAGCCGCTGGCTGACCCCGACGTGATAGCTCAGTCGCCGGAAATAGTCGCGGGTGAGCTTCTGCGGCGGGATGATATGCCACATCTCGGCACCGGGAACATACCAGATCGTCTCGCCGCCGTCCCGCAGCCGTTCGAAGAAATCGTTCTCCTCACCGCCGATCAGTTCGCCATTCACCCGTCCCAGCGAGGGGTCAAAGCCTCCGTATCCGGCCAGTCCGTCGCGTCGGAAAGCCATGTTCCCGCCGCCCGGGACCTTTCCGGCAGGGAAGGGACGCACCTCCGGGCCGAAATCCATCGGATTGGCAATGGGCATTTCGACATAGTGCGACATCCAGTCCGGACGCCCCGAAGGGTATTCGGCGATGATCCGCCCGCCGGCCACCACGGCCTCGGGATGCGCGGCAAAGAAATCGGCATAGGCCCTGAGGAATCCGGGATTGACCCGTTCGTCGTCGTCGATGAAGGCCACGATCGGAGCCTGCGCCTCCTGCAAACCCCGATTGCGGGCGAAGGAGACCCCGGGTCCCGTTTCACGGACAAGCCGCAGGCTGCATTCCGGATGTGCTGCGGCAAAGGCTCCGAATCGGACTGCGGTATCGTCCGTGGAGTTGTTGTCCACAACCACGCACTCCCACTCCCGGAGCGGAAGGTCCTGGCACACGACCGATTCCAGGGCTGCAAGCAAGGCTTCGGCCCGATTATGCGTAGGAATGACAAGCGAGATTCGAATCATATTGCGAAAGTAACGATTTATTCGCAAAAAAACGTATATTTGCAAAAATATAAAGCAACACGACCATGCAGAAACTGATTCGCAATCTTCTGTCGCTTCTGGCAGTATTGACCGCCATGACGGCCTTCGGACAAAAGGTCGCATGGAAGAGCACCGTCGAGGCTCTCGACGACGCCACCTACCGGATCCTCCTCGAAGCCTCCATTCCGGAGACCTATCACATGTATGACATGGGTCCCTACGAGAATGGAGGTCCGAATGCCACGATCATCACCTTCACGCCGACGGAAGGAGTCGAGTTCGAAGGCGGGGTCGAGTCCCTCACGACACCGCACCGCTATTTCGACGAGATGTTCCAGATGGAAATCGGGACCTACGAAGGTAAGGCGCAGTTCGCACAGAAGGTGCGCCTCACGGTTCCCCAGGCCACTGTCACGGCACAGGTCGAATGGATGATCTGCGACGACACAAGCTGCATGCCGCCCGAAGATCTCGAACTGACGATCTCCATCCCCGACGGCACCGCTCCGGCCGCAGCGGAGATCGCCCCGACCTCCGAATCCGCAACTCCCGCGGCAAAGGATGCCGCAGGAAAGGGTTCGATCTGGGCCCTGATCATCGAGGCGATCCTTTGGGGATTCGCCGCCCTGTTGACCCCCTGCGTCTTCCCGATGGTCCCGATGACCGTATCGTACTTCCTCAAGGGGGAGGGAGGCCCGGCCATGGGACGTCTCCGGGCTTCGCTCTACGGCCTCTTCATCGTCCTTTTGTACACCGTGCCCATCGCCGCGATCATCCTCATCACGCGCATCCTCGGGGGTGATGCCGTAACGGCCGACATCTTCAACTGGCTCGCTACGCACTGGCTGCCCAACATCCTCTTCTTCCTCGTCTTCATGGTCTTCGCCGCCTCGTTCTTCGGAGCCTTCGAGATCACCATGCCCTCGTGGATGGTCAACAAGACCGACTC
>CALUIG010000068.1 GCA_944320625.1 uncultured Alistipes sp. | reverse complement strand
GCCGAGCAGCAGAAGCAGTTTTTTCATCAGGCTTTACGGTGTTTCCGGTTTTTCTATCAATAACGATGCAAAGATAGGGGATATTTTCCAATAAAACAAATTTCCAATAGAAAATATTTCGGGCGAATATGAAATACCCTCCCACAGCCCGAATTTGTCTCGATCCGAAGCTGCTTTCGGGGATCGCGGCCGCACGGCCTTCCTTCCAGCCTTCCAGTCCTTCCCGTCTTCCAGCTCCCAGGCCCCTGCCTTTCCAGCCTTTCCAGCCCTTTCAGCCCTCTCAGTCCTTCCAGCCCTCTCAGTCCTTCCAGCCTTCCGGTCTTCCAGTTCCCAGGCTCCTGCCTTTCCGACTTTCAGTCTTCCTCTCCGGCACCAGCCTTTCTGCCCCCCCCCGTTTCCTCCCTCCGGAGTCCTATTCCAGATAGATCATCACGTTGCCGCTGATCTGCTGCAACGAGATTTCGCAGAGTTTCGTGTTGTATTGGGCCGTGAGAATACGCTCTTCGGCGTCGAGCAGGCTCTTCTGGGCTTCGCGCATCTCGATGCCCGGGAGGTCGCCCAGCCGGTATCGCTCCATGGCGATCTCGTAGTTCTCGCGGGCGGCCACGAGGTTCTCCTTCTCCAGCAGAATGACCTCCAGGTTGTTCCGATAGGCTTGCCAGAAGTTCGACAGATCGGCACGCAGGGAGAGTTCCAGCTGTTGCCGGGTCAACTCCGCATTCTCGACATCGATCCGGGCATTGCGTTGTTCGCGGCGACGGTTGCCGTCGAAGAGCGTGAAGCCTACCGATACCCCGGCATTCAGCCCGAGGGTTCCGCGTGAACGGTTCGTTCCCGTGCCGTAGTGGTTGTAGGTATATCCGTATCCGGTCGAGAGATTTACGTAGGGGTAGTTCCGGGCCTGGAGGATCTTCAGGTCGAGTTCCGCCACGGCGCTGTCGTGTCCGGCCATAAGCAGCGAGGCATTGGCCGAGAGGGTCCTGTCGAGCAGTTCGTCCCAGTCGAGTGCGGCGTTGACGCGGATCACCGAGTCCTGGACGGCAATCCTGCGGTCGAGATCCTCGTGTGCCAGCAATTCGTTGATGCGGATGCGCGAGGCCGTGACAACCTCCTGCTGGGACATGTACTGCGAACTGTCGGCATTGAAGTCCACGCGGGCCTGCAACAGGTCCAGACGCGAGAAACTGCCGACCCGGAAACGCTCCTCGGTGATGCGGAGCCGTTCGCGCGAGAGCATCACCGCATAGCGGAAATTCTGCAAACGCAGGGTCTGTTGCAGGTAGTTGTAGTATTCGGCCGTGAGGCTGGCCATGAAGTCCTCGATGGTGATGCGGGTCTTCAGGGCACCCATCTCCTGCAACTCCTTCAGCCGTTTGTAGTTGGTGCGGATGCGGAATCCGTCGAAGAGGGTCCAGTTGACCGCCACCCCCACACTGGCCGTCTGGTCGTAGACGTTCGTTTCGGTGGTCTCGCCTCCGTCGCGCAGCGTGGTCGAGCGGTTGTTGTCGAGAGTCCCGGTATATCCGGCCGAGAGGTCCACCGTCGGGAGCATGCCGGCATTGGCGGCCGTGGCGTTGTTGTCGCTGATGCGTTCGTCGTTGCGGACGATGCGCACGTCGTAGTTGCGTTCGAGTCCGATCTCCAGACACCGGCGCAGGGTCAGCGCTTCACTTTCGGGGAAGTCCGGCGCGTTTTCGGAAACCCTGGCCGGAGCCCCCTGGGCCAGCGCTGCGGCCCAGGACCCGAGCAGTCCGATCGTCAGAATGATGCGTTTCATGCCTTTTGCTTTTTCGATTTGCGGATCCGGTCCGTGGAGACATAACTGTAGATGGCCGGGACGATGTAGAGCGTCAGCAGCGTCGAAACCAGCATGCCGCCCACGACGGCCACACCCATGGCAATTCGGCCGTTGGCGCCCTCTCCCGAGGCGACGGCCAGGGGGAACATGCCCAGAATGGTCGAGGCACTGGTCATCAGAATGGGGCGCAGACGCTGTTGGGCCGCCTCTTCGATGGCCAGGAGTTTGTCGATCCCGGCCTCCTGTTTCTGGTTGGCGAACTCGACGATCAGGATACCGTTCTTGGCCACCAGGCCGATGAGCATGATGATGCCGATCTGGCTGAAGATGTTCATCGTCTGGTCGGTGTTCCACATGAAGACCAGGGCCCCGGCAATGGCCAGCGGCACGGTGAGCATGATGACCAGCGGGTCCTTGAAACTCTCGAACTGCGCCGCGAGGATCAGGTAGATGAGCACGATGGCCAGGATGAAGGCGAACATCAGACTCGACGAGCTCTCGCGGAACTCCTTCGAGTCGCCGGCCAGAGCCGTGCGGAAGTCGTCGCCGAGGGTCTCCGCGGCAATGCGGTCCATTTCATCGAGTCCGTGGCCAATGGTCTTTCCCTTGGCCAGACCGGCCGAGACCGTGGCCGAAAGGAACCGGTTATAGTGGTAGAGCTGCGGAGGTGCGACGTTTTCCACCAGCGAAATGAGGTTGTCCAGCTGGATCATCTCCCCGTTGTCGCTGCGCACGTAGATCGACCGCAGGTCGGAGGGCTTGTTGCGTTGCTGGCGGTTGATTTCGGCCAGAATCTCATACTGTTTGCCGTTCATGTAGAAATAGCCGAGACGCTGGCCGCTCAGTCCGTACTGGAGGGTCTGGGCGATGTCGCGGGTCGAGATTCCCAGCAGGTTGGCCTTGTCGCGGTTGACTTCGATGCGGACTTCGGGCTTGCTGAATTTCAGATCGACGTCCGCCATCTGGAACACGGGGCTTTCGTAGACCTTGCGCATGAACTCGGGCAGCACCTCCTGAAGCCGTTCAAGACTGGTGGCCTGCAGTACGTACTGTACGGGCATGTTGCTGCGGCGGCCTCCGAAGGTGCTCTGCTGCTGGACGAAGGCCCGGGCCTTGGTTTTCGAACGCACGGCGGCCGAAACCTGCTCGGCAATCTCCATCTGCGAACGCTCCCGGGTGGCGATGTCCGAAAGCGAGACGCGGATGTTTCCCGAACCGCTCGACACGCGGCCCATGACCGATTCGGCCTCCGGGACAAGCGAGTCGACCATCCGGTTGATGTCCTCGGTGTAGTCGCGGATATATTCGTAGGTGGCACCCTCCGAACCGCGGGTGTTGATCGTGATCTGCGAACGGTCCTCCAGAGGCGCCATTTCGGCGGGGATCGTGCTCCAGAGCCATCCGATCAGCGCGAGGGTCAGGGCCACGATGGGCAGGGCCAGCCAGCGGCGGCGCAGGAACGAGGCGAGTGTCGAACTGTAGAAATGGTTGAGCCAGACGAAGAAGGGCTCGGTCTTGGTATAGAACCAGTTTTTGCGCTCCTGGCGGACGAGGAGCTTGGTGGCCAGCATCGGGGTGATGGTCAGCGCGGCGAAAGTCGAGATGACCACGGCTCCGGAGATCACCATGCTGAATTCGCGGAAGAGGCGTCCGGTGGTACCCTCCATGAAGACGATCGGGAAGAAGACGGCGATGAGCGTGATGGAGGTCGAGATCACGGCGAAGAAGATCTCCTTGGCCCCTTCGATTCCGGCGTCGCGGGGCGACATGCCGCGTTCGATGCGGATGTAGATGTTTTCGGTCATCACGATGGCGTCGTCGACGACCAGTCCGACCGACAGCACCACGGCGAGCATCGAGAGGACGTTGATCGAGAATCCGGCGACGTACATGATGAAGAACGTACCGATGAGCGAGACGGGGATCACGATGCAGGGGATGAGCGTCACGCGCCAGTTCCTCAGGAAGAGGAAGATGATGATGATCACCAGCACGAAAGCCTCGTAGACGGTCTGTTTCACCTCGTCGATCGAGGCCCGGATGAAGCGTGTGTTGTCGAAACCGTAGGAGGTGACCACATCGTCCGGAAGGTCCTTCTTCATGGTCTCCATGCGTTCGTAGACGGCGTCGGCGATCTCGATGTGGTTGGCGCCCGGCTGCGGGACGACGACGACACCCACCATCGGGATGCCGTTCATCTTCATGTAGCTGCGCGTATCCTGCGGCCCGAGCTCGGCACGTCCGACATCGCTCAGGCGGATGATGCGGTCATCCTCTTCGCGCACCACCAGATCGTTGAACTCCTGTGTGGTGTGCATCAGTCCGAGGGTACGGATCGTCAGTTCGGTGGTGTTTCCCTCGATGCTGCCCGAGGGGAGCTCGACGTTTTCGCGGTCGAGGGCATCCTTGATGTCCGAAGGGGTGATGCCGTATCCGGCCATCTTCGCGGGGTCGAGCCACAGACGCATCGAGTATCGTTTTTCACCCCAGATCTGGACACCGCTGACGTCGCTGATGGTCTGCAGCTGCTCCTTGACCGTGAGGTCGGCGATCTCGCTCAGTTCGAGCAGCGAACGCTTGTCGCTCTGGATCGTCACCATCAGGATCGGCGTGGCGTCGGCATCGGCTTTCGTCACGGTCGGGGGGTCGCAGTCGCGCGGCAGGTAGCGCTGGGCACGCGAAACCTTGTCGCGTACGTCGTTGGCGGCGGTTTCGAGGTCCACCGAGAGTTCGAACTCTACGGTGATGCGGCTCTGTCCCTGCTGGCTGGTACTCGACAGCGAGCGGATACCCGGGATTCCGTTGATGTTCTGTTCGAGGGGTTCGGTGATCTGGTTCTCGATCACGTCGGCGTTGGCTCCGGGGTAGGAGCACTGTACCGAGATGATCGGGTTGTCGACGCTCGGGTATTCGCGCACGCCGAGGGAGCTGTAACCGATGAAGCCGAACAGAAGAATGATGATCGTCATCACGGACGACAGCACGGGCCTGCGGATGCTGAGTTCGGAAATGTTCATGCGGCGACGGTTTTATTCGACGTTGTCGAGTTTGACGGGCAGGCCTTCGCGCAGCTGGAGTGTTCCGGAGGTGATGAGCGTGTCACCTACGCTGAGACCGTTGATGATCTGGATACTCGATTCGGTGCGCAGTCCGGTGGTGACCTCGACGGCATGGGCCGTTCCGTTGCGGTAGAGGAATACCTTGTCGATGCCCATTTCGGGGACGATGGCCTCGGTCGGTACGGCGATGGCGTCGGGGATTTCGTGCATGCGGATCTGGACCGTGGCGAAGCGTCCCGGCATCAGGCGCCCCCGGGCATTCGGGTAGCGGGCGCGGACGGCGAGTGTACGGGTCGTGACGTCGACCTGCGATTCGGTAGCGTAGACGGCGGCTTCGAAACGTTCCTGGCGTCCTTCGATGGTAAACGAGAGACGGGTGCCGGGCCGGATCTGGCTGGCGTAGCGCTCCGGAACGAAGAAGTCGATCTTCAGCGGGGAGATTTTCGTAAGTTTGGCCACCACGACGTCGGGCGATGCGTAGGCACCCTCACTGACGTTGCGCAGACCGATGATTCCGTCGAACGGGGCGCGGAGTTCGGTCAGGGCGATGTTGGACTTCACGATGTCAATATCGGCATTGAGCATGGCCAGTTCGGTGCGGGCCTGTTCGTAGGCCTCCTGGCTGACGGCATCCTTTTCCAGCAGGGCACTCTGACGGTAGACGCGGTCTTCGGCGAGTTTAAGCTGGGCTTCGTAGCGTGACAGCTGGGCCAGCAGGGGTTTGTCGTTGACCTTGGCCAGCAGTTCGCCCTTGCGGACCGTGGATCCTTCCTGGAAGTTGATGGCCACGATCTTCCCCGAGGTCTCGAACGAAAGGTCGACCTCCTCGTCGGGAAGAAGGTTGCCCACGGTGGTGATTCCGTCGGTGAGGGCCTGGGGCCGGATGATGACGCCGTTGACGTTGAGGATGCTTTTCGAGCGGGGGGCAACCGTACGACCCGTCTCCTCTTCGACTGCCGCCCGGTTCCCGTAGTAGTTGTAGAGACCGAGGGCCGTGCAGAATACCGCCAGAATAACGGCCGTGATGATCCATTTCTTCTTTTTGTTCATTACCGAGAGTTGTGCTTTGGGGTTGGAAGATTGATTACAAAGATACGATTTTGTGCTGGAAAACCGAATAAAGTTTTCTGTTTTTGTTTGTCCGGAAACCGATTTCGGTAAGAGGTATGCGGGAGTCGGGGCTTTTTTTGTATCTTTGTTTGACTGACTCGGGCGTCCGTATCGGCGTCCCGTTCGGGGGAGGGCCCGGAATCTCTCCGGAGTGTGCCTCTACGATCGTGCTTACAACCAAGTAATTGATAGCCCATGAAACTACGAACCCTATCCACTTTTGTGCTGCTGCTTGCCGGGAGCGGAGCCTTTGCCCAGGGGGATGCCTGGCGCGATGCGCAGGTCAATGCGATCAACCGTTTGCCGATGCACGCCGCGTTTTTTGCCTTTGAGGACGGAGCCGCGGCGCTCCGGGGCGACAAATGCGCTTCGGAACGCTTTCTGTCGCTCAACGGAGACTGGAAATTTGCCTGGACGAAGGATGCCGACGACCGTCCGACGGACTTCTATCGGACGGATTACGACGACGGACATTGGGCGACGATGCCCGTACCGGGGATTTGGGAGGTGAACGGCTACGGTGATCCGCTCTATTTGAATATCGGTTATGCCTGGCGCGAGCAGTTCCCGAACAATCCGCCCGAGGTCCCCGTGGAGAACAACCACGTGGGATCCTATCGCCGGGAGATTGAGATTCCCGCTTCGTGGAAGGGCCGTCAGATCGTCGCGCACTTCGGATCGGTGACGTCGAACATCAGCCTCTGGGTCAACGGCATGTTTGCAGGTTACAGCGAGGACAGCAAACTCGAGGCCGAGTTCGATATTACGCGTTATGTCAAGCCGGGTCGCAACCTCATTGCGTTCCAGGTTTTCCGCTGGTGCGACGGAACGTATCTCGAAGATCAGGATTTCTGGCGTCTGAGTGGCGTGGGACGTGATTGCTACCTCTATTCACGCGATCGGAAACACATTGCCGACGTACGGCTCAAAGGTTCGCTTTCGGAGGACTTCACCCGGGGACGGCTCGACGTGGAGCTGCTCTTTCCGCGTGAGGCCCGGGGGTGTACGGCCGAGCTCCGGATGACCTCCCCGGACGGGGATCTGATGCAGCGGATCAAGGTCTCGGCAGAGACGGAGCGCTTGACGCTGGATGCCGGTCGGGTACAGGCGTGGTCGGCCGAGACCCCGACACTCTACGACGTGACGGTCTCCCTGACCGATCCTGCGGGTCGGCTGTTGGAGACGATCCCCCTCCGGGTTGGATTCCGCAACGTCGAGGTCCGTGACGGGCAGCTGCTGGTCAACGGACAGCCGGTGCTGATCAAGGGTGTGAACCGGCACGAGATGGATCCCGACGGCGGTTATTACGTCACCGAGGAGCGGATGTTGCAGGACATCCGGTTGATGAAGCAGGGGAATGTCAATGCCGTGCGTACGTGCCACTATCCCGACGACAGCCGCTGGTATGAACTCTGCGACGAATACGGGCTCTACGTCGTGGCGGAGGCCAACGTCGAGTCGCACGGCATGGGCTACGGCGAGCGGACCTTGGCGCGCAATCCGCTCTTCCGCGAGGCGCACCTCGAACGCAACCGCCGCAATGTCGTGCGGAATTTCAACCACCCGTCGGTGATCGTCTGGTCGCTGGGCAACGAGGCCGGCGACGGGGAGAATTTCACGGCCTGCTACGAGTGGATCAAGTCGTTCGATACGTCGCGTCCGGTGCAGTACGAGCGGGCCGAGGGCGGTGACAATACGGATATCATGTGCCCGATGTACTGGGGTTATGAACGTTGCGAGAAGTATGCCGCGAACAATCCCCGAAAACCGCTGATCCAGTGCGAGTACGCTCACGCCATGGGAAACTCCGAGGGCGGCTTCAAGGAGTATTGGGACCTGATCCGCAAATACCCCTCCTATCAGGGCGGTTTCATTTGGGACTTCGTGGATCAGTCGCTGCGCGTGAAGCGCGACGGAGGCTGGATCTACGCCTACGGAGGTGATTTCAACCCCTATGACGCCAGTGACAACAACTTCTGCGACAACGGTCTGATCTCTCCCGATCGGCGCCCGAATCCCCATTACGACGAGGTGACCTTCCAGTACCAGTCGGTCTGGACCCGTCCGGCCGACCTGCGGGCCGGGAAGATCCGGGTCTTCAACGAAAATTTCTTCCGCGATTTGTCGAACTATGCGATGACGTGGACGCTCCTGGCCGACGGACGTGCCGTGCAGTCGGGGATGGTCGGACAACTGGATGTCGCCCCGCAGCAGGAGCGGGAGATCACCCTTCCGCTGGAACTCGAAGGCTTGCACGGGGAGTTGCTTCTCAACGTCGAGTACCGCCTCAAGCGGGCCGAACCGGCTTTGCCGGCGGGCTACTGTGTAGCCCGGGCCCAGCTGGCGATAGCCGACTGGGCTTTCGGCCCGTTGACTCCGGAGAACTGCTCCGTGGACCGTTTCACGCAACCGGTCGTGACCCTTTCGGATGCCGATCGCAACTACCTGCGGATCTCGTCGTCGGCGTTCTCGATTGATTTCCGGCGCCGGGACGGGCTTGTCACGCGCTATGAGGTGGACGGCCGCTCCCTCCTGGAGAAGGGTGCCGTGCTGCGTCCGAACTTCTGGCGTGCACCGACGGATAACGATTTCGGGGCCGGATTGCACCGCAAATACGCGGCGATCCGTGATCCGCAGCTGCGCTTGACGTCGTTGGACTATGAACTGAAGGCGGGAATTGCGTATGTTCGTGCGACGTATGATTTCCCGGAGTATGCCGCAACGCTCTCGGTGAACTATGCGGTCAACAACGTCGGGGAGATCGTCGTGGAGCAGTCCGTTGAGGTGAAGGGCGAGGCGTCGGACAAGTCGCTGCCGCGTCTCTTCCGCTTCGGCATGCTGATGGCCATGCCTGGGGATTTCGAGCATATCGACTACTACGGCCGGGGTCCGGTGGAGAATTATGCCGACCGTAAGTCGTCGGCCTTCCTCGGACTCTACCATCAGAGGGTTGACGAGCAGCCCTATCCCTATATCCGGCCGCAGGAGACCGGAACGAAGAGTGACGTGCGCTGGTGGCAACAGAGTGGCCCGGACGGTTGGGGCCTGCGTATTACCTCGGATGCTCCCTTCTCCGCTTCGGCCCTGCACTATTCGCCCGAGGCTCTGAGTTGCGGAGACGAGAAGGGGCAGCTTCACTTCCCGGAGATCAAACCCGACGCGTGCGTATGGCTCTGTATCGACGGCGTGCAGATGGGGCTCGGGTGCGTGGATTCGTGGTATTCCCTGCCGCGGGAGGAGTACCGGATTCCCTATGCGGATCGGACCTTCCGGTTCAAACTTACTCCTTCGCGGCTGTTGCGTTGAGTCCCTCTGCGGGGAGAGGGTGGAAATCGCGGCCCGTTATTTGCAGCCGGGGCTTTCGTAACCAAAAAATCGGCCTATGAAAGAGAAGGAAAAGTGCACACCGTGCGAAGCGAATTTCGAACGCAACATCGAACACCTGGTCAAGGAGGGTGAGGCCCCGACTTCGAAACAGCGCCATGAAAAGGAGCGTGAGGTGAAGGCGGCCTTCGAGGAGTCGAAACCGAAGAAGTAGCTCCGGCCTCTCGGGTCGGCCCCTCCCCTGTGGGCTATGATCCGAGATGACAAAAGTCCCCGGCCGCACGATTGGCGGCCGGGGACTTTCGTCTGTTTGGAAGGTCGGGCGGGACAGGTACTGCCTACGACTTTGCCTGCTTCGCCCGAATCCGTTTATTGCCGGGCCTTGTAGGCTTCGACTCCGGAGCGGAGGAATTCGACGAAACCCTGGATGTCGAGGTCATACCCGCGGGGCTCGACAAGCGGCTGTCCGTCGGCACCCTGCAGGACGTAGTAGGGCTGGGCATTCACGCCGTAGGTCTTCAGCGCGTAGTAGGAGTTGATCTTGCCGAGGCTTTTGAGAACCTTCCCGGCATCGGTCGTCACCCAGTCCTCCTCGGGCAGGACCTTCTTGTCGTCCGAATAGAGGGCGCAGATCACATAGTCGTTGCGCAGGATCTCCAACACCTCGGGGTCGGACCATACGCGGGCCTCCATTTCGCGGCAGTTCACGCATCCGTGGCCCGTGAAGTCGATGAAGATCGGTTTCCCGACCTTCGCGGCATAGGCTTCGGCCTCTTTGAGATCGAAGAATCCTTCGAGTCCGTGCGGAAGGTGGAGAAAGTCGCTGTATTTGCGCTTGCCGTCGATGCCCTCCGACGTGGCGGCAGGAGCTGCGGAGGCGGTGTTGGCTCCGAGGACGAAATCCTGCGTGGTGAGCGGCGGAAGGTATCCCGAGAGGCCCTTCAGCGGGGCGCCCCACATGCCGGGAATCAGATAGACGACGAACGACAGCACGATGATGGCCAGCGCAAGGCGTCCAACGCCGAGGTGCTTGACCTCATCATCGTGTGCAAAGCGGATCTTGCCCAGCAGGTAGAGTCCCAGCAGGGCAAAGACGACGATCCAGACGGCCAGGTAGATTTCACGATCCAACAGCCCCCAGTGGTAGGTCTGGTCGGCAACCGAGAGGAACTTCATGCCGAGGGCCACCTCGATGAATCCCAGCACGACCTTCACGGAGTTGAGCCATCCGCCGCTCTTGGGCATCTTCTTCAAGACCGAAGGGAAGAGTGCGAAGAGGGTGAAGGGCAGGGCGAAGGCCACGGAGAAGGCCAGCATGGTGATGATCGGGGTCCAGAACTCTCCGGAGGTGGACTTGATAAGCACCGATCCGACGATGGGTCCCGTGCAGGAGAACGACACCAGCACGAGGGTCAGCGCCAGAAAGAAGATGCCTCCCAACCCCTTCGTATCGGCCTTTGAGTCGGTCTTGTTGACCATCCACGAGGGCATGGTGATCTCGAAGGCTCCGAAGAACGAGGCGGCGAAGACCATGAA
>CALUIG010000067.1 GCA_944320625.1 uncultured Alistipes sp. | reverse complement strand
ATTTGGGCTTCATTTTTGCTGGTATCATATATGATACGCACGGTGCAAATATAAAGATAAAAATTTGCACAGCAAAATTTTTGTCATAATTTTTGAAATGGGAATGGATTATCGAGAGGAGATACTTTATATCTCCAGGAGAATTAGAGAGTTGAGCAGAGAAGGCCGGCTTACGGTACGGGAACTGGCCTGCCGGTGCGATATGGAACGATCCAACCTGAGCCGTATCGAGGCGGGTCGTACGAATTTTACGATCAAAACCTTGTGCACCATATGCAATGCCTTGAAAGTCCAGCTGAAAGACGTGATCCGCTGACGTCTCCCTTTTCTATATTATATATAAGGTATCGGATCCCTGCCGGAGTGGATGCCGTCGTGTTTTTTTGGCTCGTTCGGGTAAATTTCGTATCTTGCCGGGACATTAACACAAAACTCTTGAACACGATAGATCTGATTGTTTGCCTGGTCCTGGTGTTGGCGGTCTGGAACGGCTGGCGCCAGGGTTTCATCGTGCAGATCTGCTCGCTGGCCGGCATTGTCGCGGGAATCTGGCTCGCGGCTCACCTCGGGTCCGAAGTCGGGAACTGGCTGGGACTCGACAAGGAGGTGGCTGCCGCGGGCGGATTCGTCACGGTACTCGTGGTCGTGATCATCGTCGTCGCCGTCGCGGCACGATTGGTGCGCAAACTCTTCCATTTTGCGGGGCTGGGCCTCCTGGACATCGTCCTGGGCATTGCGGTATCGGTCGTCAAATACCTGCTGATCCTGAGCGTGCTCTTTTCGGCATTCGACCGCCTGAATGTCGATTACAGCCTGATCGGAGCCCGGACAATCGAACAGTCGAGAAGCTATAAACCGATCCTGCACCTCTCCGAATCGCTGTTACCCTTCCTGGAATGGGTGGGAGACCAGGTCCCCGGCCCGGACGAAAAACAACGGTCCGATGAATAGACGCTTTACGGCAACGGTGGTCCGCGCAACGGGCAGCTGGTATGATGTCCTGACGGATGACGGTACGGCACTTCGCTGCCGGATCCGGGGTCGTCTGCGCCTGAAGGGCGTTCGGTCGACCAATCCGGTGGTGGTGGGCGATGTCGTGTCGTGCGAAGTGGAAGAGGGGGATGGCGAGGGCGTTATCGTCGATATTTCACCTCGCCGCAACTACGTGATCCGCCGGGCTTCAAACCTCTCGAAGGAGTCGCACATCATCGCGGCGAACATCGACCGGGCCCTGCTGATGGTCACGCTGCAATCCCCGGAGACTCCTCCGGAATTTGTGGACCGTTTCCTGGTGACATGCGAGGCCTACAAGGTCCCGGTGACGATCCTGCTGTCGAAGGTCGACCTGCAGGATCCGGAGGCTGTGGCGGCGTTCCGTGCGGTGTACGAAGGGGCCGGATACGAGGTGCTGGAGGTTTCGGTTCCCGAAGGCCGGGGCGTGGAGGAGGTCCGCGGGCTGCTGGCCGGACACACGACGCTCGTGTCGGGGAATTCCGGCGTGGGGAAGTCGACCTTGATCCAGACCATCGATCCGTCGCTGGAGATCCGCACGGGTGAGATCTCCGAAAGCCATCACAAGGGTCGTCATACGACGACCTATTCGACGATGTACCCGTTGCAGGGGGGCGGAGCGGTGATCGACACGCCGGGAATCAAGGGGTTCGGACTGATTGACATCGACGATGCCGAACTGTGGCATTATTTCCCGGAGATGATGCGCACGGCGCCCGGATGCCGGTTCTACAACTGTACGCACACCCACGAACCGGGTTGTGCGGTGATCGAGGCCGTCAAGGCGGGCGAGATCGCCTGGCCGCGCTACGAGAGCTATCTGAAAATCCTCGACGAAGATGAGAAGTACCGCAAGTAACGATACGACGCCGCGCAGCGACGCCATGTTCGGTCCCGAGGCGGGTCCGGCTGCAGAACGGATTGCCTTTCTGGCGGGGTTCATGACGGCGGAGCGGTACGGTGTGCTGCGGGGGAGCGTGTCGATGCGTACGCGCTACATGACCCTGCTGGCCGAGAATATCTACCACGGGCAGAATGCCGCGGCCCTGATCCGCCATTGCGATGCCTTCGGGGTGCAGGAGATGCATACGGTGGAGACGCTGTGCCGTTTCGAACCGAATCCCGTGATTGCGCGGGGTTCGGAGCGTTGGGTCGATGTGCACCGCCATGCTTCGACATCGGAGGCGATCGCCGAGCTGCGCCGCCAGGGCTACCGGATCGTGGCGACGACGCCCCATCGTGAGGATGCTACGCCGGAGACCTTCGATGTGACAAAAGGCCCTTTCGCCCTGGTTTTCGGTACGGAACACGCCGGGATTTCCGATGAGGCGATCGCCTCGGCGGACGAATTCCTGCGCATTCCGATGTGCGGGCTGGTCGAGAGCCTGAATGTTTCGGCTTCGGCGGCGATCCTGATCTACCAGCTCTCCGAGCGGGTGCGGCATACGGTTCCGGATTGGGCGCTGCCGGTCCGCGAGCAGGCCGCGCTGATGGAGCGCTGGATGCGGCGCAGTGTGAAGGATGCCGATGCGATCCTGCAGCGGCGCTTCGGCACTCCGGAGTGATGTGATCCAATGAAATATCGATGAATACAATCCTGCGAAAACAGTTTCTGGCCCATGTGGCCCAGACGTCTCCTTCACCGATGCTGGTGGAGGTGGCGCGGGGCGAGGGCACCTTTTTCTATACGCCCGAGGGGAAACGCTATTACGACCTGGTGGCGGGTGTTTCGGTGAGCAACGTCGGGCATGCGAATCCGGCGGTGGTGCGGGCCGTGCAGGAGCAGGCGGCGCGCTACATGCACGTGATGGTCTACGGCGAACTGGTCGAGACTCCGC
Organism: uncultured Alistipes sp.; assembly: GCA_944320625.1. Taxonomy (GTDB): domain Bacteria; phylum Bacteroidota; class Bacteroidia; order Bacteroidales; family Rikenellaceae; genus Alistipes. The sequence goes on along the minus strand of CALUIG010000067.1, from coordinate 8,182 downwards.
AGGTGGGTTATGCGACGAAGATCGCCTCGTTGCTTCCTTCGCCGCTCGAAAGCGTCTATTTCGTCAATTCGGGAGCCGAGGCGGTCGAGGGTGCGCTGAAACTGGCCAAACGGTTTACGGGCCGCACCGAGATGATCTCCATGCGGCGTGCCTACCACGGTTCGACCCACGGGGCGATGAGCATGATGGGAGCTCCGGAGGGTGAGGAGTGGAAGGGTGCATTCCGTCCCCTGCTGCCCGACGTACAGGCAATCGAGTTCAACGACTTCGCGCAGCTGGAACGCATCACACATCGTACGGCGTGCGTGCTGACCGAACCGGTACAAGGGGAAGCGGGAGTCCGGCCCCCGCATGCGGGCTATCTCGAAGCGCTTCGGAAGCGTTGCGACGAAGTGGGGGCATTGCTGATCTTCGACGAGATCCAGACCGGTCTGGGCCGTACGGGTGAACTCTTTGCGATGCAGAAATACGGCGTTACGCCCGACATTGTCTGCCTGGCGAAGGCTTTCGGTGGCGGAATGCCGCTCGGGGCCTTCATTTCGCGCCACGAGGTGATGGATACGCTGCAACACGACCCGGTGCTGGGCCATATCACCACCTTCGGCGGGCATCCGGTCTGCTGTGCGGCGGGTCTGGCGGCGCTGAATTATTTGTTGGACAACGATGTGGTCGGAACGGTCGAAGCGAAGGGAGCCCTTTACGAAGAGTTGTTGCGGGACCATCCGGCGGTGCGTGAAATTCGCCGCAGCGGCCTGCTGATAGCCGTGGAACTGGGCTCCTCGGAGCGGCTTTACCGCATCATGGAACTCTTCAAGGAGGCGGGGATCCTGAGTGACTGGTTCCTCTTCTGCGACACGGCCTTCCGGATCTCTCCGCCGCTGACGATTTCCGACGAGGAGGTGCGCGACAGTGCGGCGTTGATCCGCGAGTGCCTTGACCGGCTGTGATCCGGACTCCGATACATCCGGTTCGGCTCCGTCTGTAAGACAAACGGGAGCCCCTTTTCGAGAAGGGGCTCCCGTTTCTGTTTTTACCGGAGGGCGGGTTTTCCGTGACTTCCGGCTTTTCTCGACTTCCGGTTCCCGCGACTCCGTGTCTCTTGGTCTCTCGATTCCCGGTTTTCCGCGACTCCGTGTTTCTCGGTCTCCGTGCCTCCCGGCCTCTCGGTCTCCCGGTCTCCCGGTCTCCCGGTCTCGGCGTCTTCGGATCTCCTGGTTCCCGGGTCTTCGGCCCCTTCGATCTACGCCTCTTCGGCAAAGGCTTTGAGGCGGGCGATCTCCTCGGGCCAGCGGGCCTCGTCGGGGGTTTCGAGGATCAGCGGAATGGCATCGAAACGCGGATCGCGGGCGATGTAGCGGAAACACTCCATGCCGATCATTCCTTCGCCCAGCGGGGTGTGGCGGTCGACGCGGCTTCCGAGGATCTTCATCGCATCGTTCAGGTGCATGCCCTTCAGGTATTGGAATCCGATGATGCGTTCCAGCTCGGCAAAGGTGGCGTCGCACGCCTCTGCGGTCCGCAGATCGTATCCGGCGGCGAAGGCGTGACAGGTATCGATGCAGACCCCGACGCGGGACTTGTCCTCCACGCGGTCGATCAGATAACGGAGGTGTTCGAATCGGAATCCGAGGTTGGAACCCTGTCCGGCGGTATTTTCGATGACGGCCGTGACCCCGTGTGTCTGTTCGAGTGCGAGGTTGATCGACTCGGCGATACGGTCGAGGCTCTCCTGTTCGGAAATCTGCTTCAGATGGCTGCCGGGATGGAAGTTCAGGCGGTCGAGTCCGAGGAGTTCGCATCGTTTCATCTCGTCGATGAATGCCGCGCGGGACTTCTCCAGCCCTTCGGGATCGGGATGCCCGAGGTTGATCAGATAGGAGTCGTGGGGGAGGATCTGCGCAGCGGTGTATCCGCACTCCTCGCATGCGCGGCGGAAGTCGTCGATTTCGGCGGCCGAGAGCGGTTTGGCCATCCACTGACGCTGGTTTTTGGTAAAGAGTGCAAAGGCCGTAGCTCCTATTGCGAGGGCATTTCGGGGCGCGTTTTCGACTCCGCCCGATGCGCTGACGTGTGCTCCGAAGTATTTCATGGCAAATGTTGTTTCGAGTTGTTTCGGACAAAGTTAAGGATTTTGTAAATAAATTCATAACTTTGCATTTCGGAAATCTAACGACGCGCTTCCGTTATGAAAAGTCTTCATGTGCTGCTTGCAGGGTTGTTTCTGCTGCTTGGAAGTCTCCCGGCTGCGGCCCAGATCTCGATTGACGAAGTCAAGGCCGAGCCGCAGGACGTGCAGTTCCGGGACGAACTGAAATCCACCTCCGTCGATGTGGATTATTTCAACCTGGCTCGTTACAAGGCTGAACGGGCTGCGGTCCGCAAGGAACGCAACTATCTGGAGTTCAGCGCCGGACTTCAGGGTGCGCTGTCGTCGTACAATGATCCGTGGATTGCCGTTTCGGGCGGTGACAACTCCATAGCCCTGGTTGCGACGCTCAACCTGCGTCACCTGTTCAAGAAGAACCTTTTTTCCATCGAGACGAAGTTCACGGCCAAACTGGGTTACAACCGCATGAAGGTCGAGACGACGGATGACAACGGCGAGACGGTGAGCAACGGCATCTGGTTCAAGAACCAGGATGAATTCGTCTTCTGGGTGAACCCGGCCTTCACGCTGGCGAAGAACTGGACCTACGGATCGACGTTCCAGTTCCGGAGCCAGTTCGTCAACGGCTACAAGTCGCGTACCGAACAGGAGGTTGACCATCTGAAGAGTACGTTCCTGTCGCCGGGTTATCTCGACATTTCGCTTGGTCTGACCTACAAGAGTCCTCATGAGAAGTTCCCGATTGCGGTGAACATCTCGCCTGTGGCGTTGAGTGCGGTATTCGTGGAGAACCGGACGATCCGCAACAATGTCTGGGACAGCAAGCCGGGATGGGAGTCCTACGGTCTGGCCTCGGAGTCTGAGACTTCGAAATACGAGGGAGGATCGTCCGTGGAGATCAACTTCGACCGGACATTCGGCAAGACGGGCTATCTGCGTTACCGGACGACGATCTACTCCTTCTACGGCTGGATCACGGACATCGGACAGAAGAACAAGATCGGCAACTATACCGATTACCGTCATGCCTACGAGGCGTGGGAGCAGGCGGGCAAGGATCCCGAGACCAAACCTCGACTTCCGATCCATCCGACGGTCCGCTGGACGAATACCCTCGACATCAAGGCCACGAAATTCCTGACGACGACGCTCTCCTTCCAGCTTTACTATAACCGGGCGCAGAATGTCGACGTACAGACCCAGACGCTGCTGAGCGTGGGTCTGACCTATACCTTCAAGAACAAGTGATGTACCGCAATTCAAAACAGACGATTCTCTTTCCGATGCTGCTGGCTGCGGGTATTGTCGCGGGCCTGGTGCTCGGACAGTATTTGGGCCGCAACACGACGGCATCGCAGCTCAAGGGTGTGCTTGACCGCATGACGCTGCCCTCCAACAAACTCACCTATACGCTTTCGCTCATCGAGAACGAGTATGTCGATTCGGTGTCGATGGATTCGCTCTCGGAACACGTTATTCCGTTGCTGGTTCGCGAGTTGGATCCCCATTCGGTCTATATTCCGGCTTCGGAGATGGCCGAACTGAACGAACCCCTCGAAGGGGAGTTCGACGGCATCGGAGTGGTCTTCAACATGGCCACCGATACGGTGATCGTGCTGAACGTCATTCCGCAGGGTCCGAGTGACAAGGCGGGCGTGAAGGCCGGGGACCGGATTATCGAGATCGACGACTCGCTGGTTGCCGGACGTCGGATCCCGCAGAATCAGATCGTCAAGCGCCTGCGCGGACCCCGGGGCTCGAAGGTCACCCTGGGGCTTGAACGGCAGGGGATTTCCGATCTGGTGCATGTCGAGGTTGAACGGGGCGTGATTCCCATCAAGAGCGTCGAGTCCTCCTTCCGGATTGCCGACGGTATCGGTTATATCAAGCTGGGCCAGTTTGCCCGGACGACCCACGAGGAGCTTCGCCGGGCCCTGGCGGAACTTCGCAGTGAGGGGGTTGGAAAACTGATCTTCGATCTGCGGGGCAATTCGGGCGGTTATCTTGACCAGGCGATCGGGGTGGCCAACGAGTTCCTGCACGAGGGGCAGCTGATTGTCTACACGGAGGACCGTCGGCATCGGCAGTTGCGGGAATATGCCGACGGTACGGGTTCGGCTCAGGAGATGGAGGTCGTGGTGCTGATCGACGAGGGCAGTGCCTCGTCGAGCGAGATCCTGGCCGGAGCGTTGCAGGACAACGACCGCGGAACGATTGTCGGACGCCGTTCGTTCGGCAAGGGGCTCGTGCAGCGACAGATTCCCTATGCCGACGGTTCGGCGTTGCGTCTGACGACGGCGCGCTACTATACGCCGACCGGCCGCTCGATCCAGAAACCCTATACGATCGGCGACGATGCAAGCTATGAAGAGGATCTCGTGAACCGCTACCGCAACAACGAGTTCTTCTCGGCCGACAGCATCCATTTTGCCGATTCGCTCAAGCGGGTTACACCGGGCGGAAAGGTGGTCTACGGTGGGGGCGGCATCATGCCGGATGTCTTCGTGCCGGCCGATACGACCGATGTGACGAAGTATTTCATCGAGGTGGTGGGACGCAATATCCTCTACCGCTATACGATCGAGTATGCGGACCGCCACCGGGAGGCGCTCAATGCCGTGCAGACCCTCGACGAACTCGAGGCGCTGCTCGACGGCGACAAAACCCTGATGGATGATTTCATCCGCTATGCGGCGCAGAAGGGCGTTGCTCCGCGCTATGGTGACATTGCCCGTTCGCGTCAACTCATCGAGGCGCAGCTGCGGGCCTATATCGGCCGCAATACGAAACTGGAGGATGACGGCTTTTATGCGAATATCTATCCCGTGGACAACGTGATCGTACGCGCCATCGGGATTTTGCAGGGAGAGGAGGCAACCCATGATTAAACAGGCAGTCGGTATGTTGACGACCGTGGCGGTCCTTGTCGTCGTGGTTCTGACGCTGTTGCACCATGACCGCTACTCGACGCTGTTGCGGTTCGGTGCACCTGCGGAACAGATCTCCCCGATTCGGGATACGCTTCCGGCTCCGGTTCCGACGCTCTCCGGAGCGGATTCCGTTGCCGTCGATTCTCGCTCCGCCGCTCCCGGGCTTCCGGATTCGACGGAGGAGTAAGTCCATCCCCAGGCGGCTGTTCCGTCCGGTAGGTTCTTTCCGCTTCCCCCGTTGCTTTTGTTGCTTTTCGTGTGGAGGGATTCGTGGCGGGATCTCCGTTGACCGATAAAAAAGGGCGGCTCTTTTGAAAGAGCCGCCCTTTTTTATCGGGTCCATGCGGAAGTCGGGTCCATGCCGAGTGCTGCTCCGCCGATCGCTAATAATATTTGATCGTCTGCCCCTCGATGGCCGAAAGGATGTTGTTTGCGGCCGACGAGGCTCCGATGCGGAAGAGATCGGTCGTCAACCACTCCTTGCCGAGAATCTCCTCGACAATCGTGTAGTAAAGCGCGGCATCTTCGGGGGTGCGGACTCCTCCTGCGGCCTTGAATCCGACCTTACGTCCGGTTCGCTGGTAGTAATCCCGGATTGCCTGGCACATGACTACGGCGGCTTCGGGTGTTGCCGCTACGTCGATCTTTCCGGTGGAGGTCTTGACGAAGTCGGCCCCTGCGAACATCGACAGTAGCGAGGCCTTGCGAATCAGTTCAGGTGTTTTGAGAGCTCCGGACTCGATGATGACCTTCAGCACGATGTCGCTGTCCATCTCCGAGCGGATCACCTCGACCTCGTTGGCCGCCTCGTCGTATTCTCCCGTGAGCATCCTTCCGACATTCAGGACGATGTCGATTTCGTCGGCTCCGTTCTCTACGGCCATGGCCACCTCAAGCGCCTTTACTTCGAGGAAGGTCTGTGCTGCGGGGAATCCTCCTCCGACACTCGTGATCTTCATCGGCGTACCGTCTACGGCAAGCCCCACCGTATCGACAAAAGCCGGATAGACGCAGATCGAGGCGACATTGGGAATATGGGGATATTTTTCGTAGAATTCGGCGGCCTTGCGGGCGAATTCCGTGACGGAGGTGACGGAGTCGTTGCACGACAGGGTGGTGAGATCGATGGCCGAGTAGCAGAACTTGTAGACCTCGATGTTGTGGTTACGCGCTTCGGCGATTTTGCGGATGCGGGCAACTTCCTCGTCCACCTGGGCGGGGCTCCAGGCGGGGGTGTACTCTTTCAGGTGGTTGGCGTATTCCATACTATCCTTGCTGGTTTTCCACAAAAATAGAAAAATTATTCGAACCCGCAAAAAAAGCCCGGATCGATCGATCCGGGCCTTTTTCAGACTTCGTGTCCTTCTTATTTGTTCAGCGCCTTGAGGAGGACATCCTTCTCGGCTTTCTGAGCCAGTTCGGGGTTCTTCGATACGGCGCTATTGAGCTGAGCCTCTGCGGTCTTCAGATCGCCTTCCTTGACAGCGATCACGGCACGCAGGTAGTCAGCCTCTGCCGAGTTGTCCTTGGCGATAGCCTTCTTGGCACCAGCCAGGTCGTTCGACTGGATCAGCGCGATAGCCTCGTTGTAGCCCTTCAGGCCCTTTGCAGCGGCCTTGTAGTCGCCCTCGGCAGCAGCCATGGCAGCTTTCGACTCGGCGTCGGCAGCAGCAGCGTACTTCTTGGCTTCGGCGGTATTTCCGTTTGCGAGGTTGGCGAGCAGGAGGTTCTTGTTGAGTTCCTTCGAGGAGTCGAGCTTGGCAGCCTTTTCGAAGGATGCGAGAGCTGCGGCCTTGTCACCAGCTTTGGTCTGAGCCACACCGAGGTTGTTCCAAACGCGGGCATCGTTGTATTTCTTCGAAGCAGCGGTGAGGATGGCAACCTGCTCTGCGGGATCCTCCGTGAGTTCCTGGGCGGCATAGAGGTAGTGCTCAACCGTCAGTTCGCCTCCGTTGCGGTAAGCCTCCATGATCTCGGCGTCGGTCAGTCCCTGGAGATCGGTGCTGTTGACGATCTGCGAGCGACGGAGTTCGGGGAGAATATCCTTCTTGAGCTCCTCGAATACCGAAGACATGTTCTTGATCTCGGCCTCACGCTCTGCGGGGGAGTTGTAGAGGCTGAGCACCTGGAGAATGAGGTTCTTGTCCTGGATGTCGGATTTCTCGACGAGTTCCTTGAATCCATCCCAGTCCTCACCGTAGGCTGCGGCATCGATTTCGAGTCCGGCATCCTTGAGGAGTTTTGCTACGACCTTCTGACCGGACTCGCTACGAGCCTTGGAGAGTTTGTCGTTGAACTTCACGGGACCATCGGGCGAAGCGTATCCCTTGACTGCGATGTTCTGGGTAGCCCGGTCGTTCTGGAGGTTCTTGTCGACATTGGCCTTGAATGCGTCGAGGTTTGCATTCTTTTCGTTCTTTTTGGTCACCACGGAGGAGTTGATGGCATAGAGCAGATCGGTCTTGTCGACAACGGTCGTAACCTTCTTGTAGTCGTTGGGCATCTGTGCCATCAGATCACCGTACTTGAGGTCCTTCTGGAGGGTATTCAGACCGTAAGCGACGGTCAGGCCGAATTCCTTGGCGATAGCGGCCTTTGCCTGGGCGTCGTTACCGGCCAGGATGGCAGCCTGCTCCTTGGTGGGGATAGCACCGGTGTTGAGGTTCACGAGCGTGAATTCCTTGCACTTGCCCTTGGGGCACTTGATTTCGGCGCGGAGCTGGAGTGCGCACTGATCCATTCTGGGATCATAGGGGAATTCTACGTGCTGGGAGAAGTTACCTCCGTTTTCCTGGTCGACCACGGCATAGTTCTCGTCGACTTTGGAACCCTGATAGTATTTGGTCGTACCGGCTACCTCTCCGCCCTCGAATACGATGACGGGCGTAACCTTGATCACAGCTTTCTTGTTGAAGTACTCCTGGGGGAACGTGACATTGATGTCTGCGGCCACGATGCCGTTGTTCAGCGTCAGGATTTCGGGGGCGACCGTCAGTTTGATGTCGTCCCGATTCTGAGCCATCTTCTTGAAGCAGTTACAGCTCGAGAATGCCAATGCGGCAGCAACGAGCACAACGCTCAATTTCATGATGTTTTTCATAGTTCAGGTAAATTAAGTGTTTATTTGTATTGTTTGCCTTTTTCT
>CALUIG010000066.1 GCA_944320625.1 uncultured Alistipes sp. | reverse complement strand
TCCCGGAGGCGCGTAACGGCCCGGTCGCTGTAGAGGTCGGCCATGTCCACCACGTCGGCCAGCATCGCGGGGCTCAACGCCAGCTCCTTCATTTTGGCTGTCAGCCGCTCGCCCTCGCCGAAGGTGTAATACGTGGCGGCAATGTCGCGCACGGCGGCCACGCGGCCCTCCAGCAGCCGTTTGACGGCCGCTTCGCGGGCATCCGAGGCATCGAGCCGCGACGTAAGACTGTCGTGCGATTCGCGGTAGGAGTCCACGAGAGCCAGCGATTCGCTGAGTTGCTCGTCGCGGCGGCGCAGCTTGCGGCGGTAGCTGACCACGGCCCACCCCGCTGCCATGATGACCAGCAGGGCCACCAGTGCGGCAATCCACGCACGGTAACGCAGCGACGCCTCGCGCAAGGCCACCTCGTTGGCCGTGCGGTAGCGTCGTTCGAGTTCGGCGACCTGCGCCCCGCGCTGCGCTTCGAAGAGAGAATCCTTCACCGAGACATATTGCCGCAGGTAGTCGTAGGCCCGGGCATCATCTCCCCGGTCGTGGTGGATTCCCGCAGCCAGGTCGTACAGTCCGACATCCCCCTGATGGAACTTCGTGCGGGCCAGGGTGCGTTCGACATAGATACGGGCCGAGTCGAGTTGTTTGTTGCGCTGGAAGATGATCGCCGAGGCCACGTCATAGAACGACCGCTGGGAATCTTCCGAGGTCGCTTTTCCGTAAGACAGGGGTGCCGAGCGGATCTCTTCGAGATCGATGCTGTCGCGTGCGGACAGGAGTTGCGCAGGCGACCAGTCCCCGAGGTAGGTATGGAACATGAGATTCTGCAGGCGCACCTGCTGGGCGAAGTAGCGGAACGGAATCGTATCGACCGCCTCGACCAGCGGCGCGAGCACCTCGACAGCCTGCCGGTAATCCCCTGCGGCACAATGTGCCGAGGCGAGCATGAAACGGCTGTATCCCTCCTGCTCCGTATTGCCGTTCGCACGGGCCGCCTCGACGGCCTTCGTAAAGGGCTCCACGGCATCGTATCCCTGTTCGAAATAGAGCAGCCCCAGCGTGTGATAGAGTGCCACGAGCAGCGTCTCGGTCCGTTTTCGCTGTGGGGTTTCCGCGCCGCCCTGTTTCCCGTCCAGCGCCCTTTCTGCGAGGATGGCCGCCTGGGTGTAACCCCGGATACCCTCTTCCATGTCTCCAAGCCCGATGTGGGCCTTGGCATAGGTGTACCACGCTTCGGCCCGTTCGCCCTCCGAACCGTGCCGGTCGTAGTAGCGCATGCCGCGGTCGAGGGCCTGCCGTCCGGCGAGCGTATCCCCCGAGGCGACCTCGGCCAATCCCATCATCAGCGACCACCGGGCCCGGTCGCTGCGGCTCATCCGTTCCGGATCCATCGCCTGCAACAGACGCCGTGCACTGTCGGGATGTTCCACGGCCAGGAAACCGTCCACCGAGACGTGAACGCCTTCGGGTGCGGAGCATCCCGGCAGTGTCAGGAGAGCGATTCCGAGCAGTATGGATCCGAGCCGTCTCATTCCTTCCATTCGATCGTTTCGGCGTTGTGGAAAAATCCGCTTACGAGCGTCAAATATTCGGGCATCCGTCCGTCGCGGCTCCATTGCAGGGGAATGCCCAACAGCTCTTCGGTCGTACGGCAGAGGTCGAAACCACACGCTTCGAGCGAGGGTCTCACCCGTTCCGGATGGCGGCATGGCAGGCCCTGGGGCCGGGTACAACTCCCCACGGGGCAGTGGAGGCACGTCCCGACATAGGCGAAGGCACGGCCTCCGTAGCGCTGTTCCAGGTCGAGCAGCCGTCGTTCATGCCGCACCCGCTCGGGTCGCAGCAGCCGGCCAGCTTCGGCAAAAGGAAGTCCGGAGTGTCTCGGAGTGATTTTCGTGGCGATAAGCAGCGCGGTCGCGTATCCCGCAAGATACTCCTCCATGTCGAAGTCGAAGGGCGGGCAGGCCCAACTGCGGCCGTAGTTCGTGCAGGCGCGGCAGGAGGCCGCACAGCGCTCCGCATCGCGGAAACGGGCCATGTAGTCGGCCGCCGGCAGCGAGACCGTGAAATCCCGGGCCGTATAATCGGGCGTTCGCATCATGGGGACAAAGATACGGAAAGCCTCGGCAAAAACCGCAAGTTTGCAGGCGATTTCTGCGGGACCTCTCCGCAATGCTGTCCGGACCGGGGAATTTTTCGGGGAGCGAAGGCTCCGTAGCTTTTCAGACGGGCCCGCGAAGCCGTTGCCGGGCCGATTTCAGAATACCCGGTCCGACCAGGCGCAGCAGGGCGAGCAACAACAGGATAAGCATGCGTACTGTGATTTCCGGTTGGTGCCGAAACGGTTCCGATCGGAGGTGGCGGGCCCTGCCCTCCCGGCTGCCGGGAGGATCGGGATGAACCTGTCGGCTGTTTTCAAAAAAAGGTCTCCGGGGCGGTCGCATGATTCCAGTCGTTGTCGGACAATCCCACACTGTGCCGCTGTCAGGCGGTTCCATTCCCCCGATTCCGACGAATCGACTTTTGCGACCGACACCCGGAGACGGTGCAGTCCCTGTCGTATCATTTCACACACGCACCGCATTCAGACGGTTCCAAACATCTCGAACGACAGACAGACTGCAAGATCGGTGTCGGGAGGTCCCGAAGGCCTCTCAGACGGTGATTTTAAGTTTTGCTTCCGTGTAGCAGGCTCCGGCACGGATGACGAACCGGTACTCTTTCCCGGCCGACGCCCCGGGGTCTGCGATGTGGACCGTCACGTGGTCCTTTGCGAAACTGAAGCGGAGCGGTGCGTCGCCCCGGGGCGCGCATTCGGTTTGCGGGGCGTCGGCCGGGAGCGGGATCGTGACCGAACCCTCCTCTCCGGATTTTATCTCATAAAGGTGTCCCCATTCGGGCAGTCCGTGGTTTTCGGGTTTCTGCACCGCATAGCGGAGTCGGGCTCCGACAGGCTCTCCGTCGCGGAGGATCCACTCTTCGAGGTGCATCCGGGCGAATTCGGAGGATATGGCCAACCCCCACTTTCCCGAGGGGAATTCCATCAGCGAAATATCCTTGCAGACGAAGTATCCGTGTCCGGGTTGTACGGCGATCCGGTCCTGGAATCGATCGATTTTCAGTGCGCCGAGATCCTCCAGGCCGGAGACGGCCCCGGCATCGACGAACGAATAGCGGTCGCTGCCGACGAGATGGTGCCCGGCATCGAGGTAGATGCCTTCGGCAAAGAGAGTGCGTCCGTTGTTTTCGTCGAACATCTCGAGCAGATTCCCGAATGGCACGTCCGGAACGGCCGGTTTACGGTCCAGTTTGAAATCGATGCGTAGCTCTTCTCCGGGCCGGGCCGTACGTCCGATGGCCCAGATGCGGTAGTTGTCGGGATCCGTCTCCTCGCGGATGACGAAGGTCACCTGCCGGTTGCCGGCCGTGAACCACTCCTGGTAGGCGAGCCGGACGCGGACCTTTCCGTCCGGAAGGGTTACGGCGAATCCCTTCGGTTCGGTATTGCGGTCCTGCTGGAATTTCTCATATCCTTTCTCGTCGTAGACCAGAACGGGCATGCCGCCCTGGGGTTCTCCCTTCTCGTCGATGACCGTGATGTAGGCCACGGCATCCTTGTCGTCGGGCTCGTGCCCTTTTTTATCGCAGGCGGCGAGAAGTGTCGAGCCTGCCAGGGTTGCCAGGAAGATGTTGCGGATGATTGCTTTTGTATTCATGTTTTTTTGTAATAGGGTGAAACTTGTCGCCCGCAGTTTTCCGGGCCTGCCGGAACGGGGCTTTTTCCGATTGCAAAAGTAGCGGATCCGTTGCGTTCGGGAGTTGCGCAACGGATCCGCCGATCTAACACTTTTCGAGAAATGGTGTTGAATATCAAGATGTTGTGGTGCTGTTTCCGGCATGATTTCTAACACCCGTCTGACACCGTGCCGAGCAGGCTCAAAAACAGCTCCCGGTCGGGTGCATCGGATGCCTTGATGCGGGATTTCAGGCGCGACTTGCGGGCATAGACGTTGGCGACGCTCTCCTCCATGAAGAGGCTGATGACCTGGGGCGAGAAGCCTCCGAAGATATAGCACAGAAGGCGGATGTCGGCCTCCTTCATCTTGGGGAAGTTGCTGCGGAGTTTTTGCATCACCTCGTCGTGGGCCATGTCAACGATCTGTTCGAGTTCCTGCAACATTTCGCCGTTTTCGGCAAAACCCTCGATGAGCCGTTTCACCTCGCGGGTCATGGCAGCCTGCCCCGAGGCTGTGTTTTCGCGTTCGTAGAGCGTTTTTCCGAGGCGGTCCACGATGTCGAACCGCGAGGCGATGATTCCCTTCAGGCGGGCTTCGTCGTGGTTTTTCTGCTCCATGTGGCGGGAGAGTCTCCGGTATTCGGCCTCAGCCTCCCGGACGAGCAGCAGATTGCGTTCATGCCGTTCCTTGTGCAGGCGCATGCGCTGTCTGACGACGAGCCCGACGATCAGGAGCACGAAGAGCACCGTTCCCGTAACGACATGTTCCCACGTGCGCCGGATCTGCATCCGGTAGTCGGCGAATGCGGCGCGTTCGCGGTAATATTCGCGTTCGATCATCCCGGCGGAGGTCTGCAGGGCGGCACGGGTCAGCGAGTCGTTCAGGAAGATGAAGCGGTGGATCTTCCGGGATGCCTCGCGGTAGTCTCCCGCGGAGGCTTCGATCCGGTAGGCGGTGTATTCGAGCATGGCCTGCACGTCGGCATCGGGTTTGAGTTCCCGGGCCATCCGGAGGTACTGGCGGGCACCTTCGGGTCTGTTCCGGAGGAGTTGGGCCTGGGCCAGCGTACAGCGTCCGGCGGCGGTCGAGTCGTGGCGGGCGGAGTGTTCGATACGCTGCAACAGTTCGCCGGGGATGTGCTCGTTTTCCGAGACGACGTAGAGTGTGGCGAAGAGTCCGAGACTCCGCCGTACGAGCGTATCGTCGTGCAGGTCGTCGGCCAGTTCGAGAGCCATCGTGCAGTCGCGTCTGGCGCGTCCGAGGTCCCGCATCCGCAGGGCCGAAGCGCTCATGCCGAGCAGGGCTTCGGCGGTCTGGCGGGGGTTCTCCGAGCGGATGAAGAGATCCCGGGCATCCCGGTAGTAGCGGTATGCGCTGACGAAATTCAACTCTTCGCGGTAGAGACCTCCGATCCGCAGGTAGAGTTGCCCCAGGTAGTAGGGCTCGTCGATGCGTCGGAGCTGCTCTTCGACCTCGAGGAACATGCGCAGGGCTCCGGGTTTGTCGCCTTGACGCAGTCGGCTCCGGCCCTGGTAGTAGCGGGTTTTGCAGATTCCGCGGATCTCGTTCGGATGGTTCCGGTAATACTCCCAGGCGATGCGGAGCAGCGAGTCGTTGTTTTCGACGACATCGGTTCTTTCGGAGACTTCGGCCCGGAGCAGGGCGTAACGGGCGATTTCGGCGCGGTTGCGGAATGGCGCCTGTTCGATCTCCCGCAAGATATTCAGGGCACTGTCGGGAGCCTCCACAAGGATGGTTTCGGCCCGGGAGAGGAGTTCGGCGGGTCGCGGGGAGTCGGAGCATCCGGTGAGCGGAAGGAGCAGGGCGAGAATCCCGTATATCGGATGTTTCATGTTGCAGTCAAGGTAAAACCGAGTCCGAAGATAGTGAATTGCCCCGACGTATGCAAATCAGAGATCGTGGAACCGGTCTCTGAGGGCCTCCAGACGGGGTTGAGTGCAGATTTTCCGTCCGGGAGTCTTGTTTTTCGGGATTAAGCGTTATCTTTGCCCCCAGATTTGGTTTCCGGCTCCCCGTGCGGGGAGGGAATGAAAAGGGAATCGGGTGCAAGTCCCGGACAGTCCCGCTGCTGTGAAGCTCCGCCATCGTTCCGAACATCCCGGCCACTGATCCTCCGGATCGGGAAGGCCTTGGAACGGGAGTCAGTCAGAAGACCTGCCAAGTCGATTCGACGCCGTGGGGCCCCGGGGGATGGGCTCCGGTTTCGGACCTGATGAACCACTGAAAGACAAGACGAGAATGCCGGACCGGCGGATCGCGGAAAGCCTGTGAGCTTTCGTGTGGAGACGTTCCGGCGAGTGAATAACCCGGAAAGGTCCGGAGGAGGAGCTTCTGCATCCGTTGTACGGCCCTGCGTCGCCATTGCGAAGCGGAGAACCGCCCCGCCTTTCCCCAAAAAACGGAAAACGATGAATATTCTTTTATATGGTGTGGCAGCCGAAATTGCCGAGCGCATTGCCGAACGTTATTCCCTGAAGATGACCTCTTCGCTGGTTGACCCGGGCGAACCGGCCGGATTGCAGCTCATTCCGCCGATGAGTTCACCGCGTCAACTGCTGGCATTCTACAATGCGATGTTGGTGCGGGAGTCTGAGATCGATGCGGTGATTGTCTGCGACCGGGGTTCCTGCGATGCGGTCAGCACGGTACAGTACTGTTCTCCGCAGGGCAAGTTCTTTACCGTGAGCGGGGATGCCGGTGAAGAGGAGCTGGAATACGCCATCTCCCGGATTGTGGAGACCAAACTGGGTCGGGTCTGCGCCCACGAAGGGATCTGACCCGCACCGGGAAGCGTTGCCGACAAGGACCGCCGGACGAGTCCGGCGGGATTGTTCGCTTCGTCGTCCTTCGGTTTTGGCATACGGCCGGAATCGGGCCCGAGTGAAAAAATGCGCTGCCGGAAGTGAAAACCGGCAGCGCATTTTTTTTCGAGAAATTGAGGACTCCCCTATTGGTCCAGATCGACCAGCTCGTATTGCTGCGAACCGATCCCGAGGGCTTCGGCATGCTCGAGCGTATGAATGCCGTGCCGGGACTCCATGCGTTCGATCAGGTGGACCTTTCCCTCGTCTTTCGAGGCGTAGACCTGGTCGACGCAGGCCTTGTCCAGCGCTACGGGATCCAGCGAGGCGAGGATGCCGATGTCGCCCATGCGGGGCGGTTCGGGATCCGCATCGCAATCACAGTCGACCGAGAGGTTGTTCATCACACTGATGTAGAGAATCCTGTCGCCGCAATGGTCGACAATGGCCTTGGCGGCCTCGGCCATCGATTCGAGAAAGTCGTCCTGGGCGGGAAGGCTCTTCCAGACCTCTTCGACATCGGTGGTCTTGCCCGCGGAATGAATCCATGCTTTCCCGGCCGAGGAGGCGATGCCGATGGCGATGTTCTTGATGGCGCCACCGAATCCTCCCATGATGTGCCCCTTGAAATGGGAGAGCACGACGGTGAAGTCATACTCCGGATAGCGGGCCCCTACGATGTCGTATGCGAGATGCCGGCCGCCATTGACGGGCAGGCGCACCTCCCCTTCGGCATCCATGATGTCGACCGGGGCAATAGCCGTGAACCCGTGGTCGGCAGCCGCCTTGAGGTGGTCTTCGGTCGCGGCACGACCTCCGCCGTAGGCCGTATTGCACTCGACGATCGTACCGCCTACCGAACGCACGAACTCGCCGATGAGTGCGGGTTTCAGGAAGTTGTGTCCTCCGGGTTCTCCGGTCGAGAGTTTCACGGCGACCCGCTTGCCTTCGGCCTTCCGCCCGAGGGCTTCATAGACCGCCTTGAGCCCGGCGGGCGAGATGTCGCGGGTCATGTAAACCTTGGCGGGGCGTGTTTGGGCCCCATTTTTTTCGGGATTTGCGGCACAGCCGGAGTCTGCGGCCGCGAAGTGTACGAGAAGCGAGAGCATGACGATCCTGCCGGACATGGCTATTTGAGGTGTTTGATGAGGAGGTATCCTCCGAGGATTTGCAGCAGCATGCCGGGAATTCCGATCCGGAAATCCTGCAGGGCAGCCGAGAGGCTTCCGCTCAGAACCCATTCTCCGATCGATCCGGCTACCTGGTAGAAGAGCACCACGCCAAGGAGCAGTTGCAGCGAGACGGTGCGGAACCTGCGGGCCGTGAATCCGGCGGCTGCGGCAAGCAGCAGCGACTTGACGAGAATGGCCGGAAGGACGGCCGGGGCGGGCATGGCGAAGAGTGCGGTGTTTACGAGGGGAGAGAGTGCCGCGGTCAACAGCCCGACTTTCCAGCCGTACTTGTAGGCGGCAACGAGCGTGAAAAAGTAGATTGGCAGAAGCATCGGACCTCCCGACGGTATGAGGTGGCACAACTGCGGCAGGGCGATGTTGCCTGCGATGAACAGAGCGGCCACCCAGTAGGTCCTCGCGTCCTTGTACTCCAGATAATGAAGTGTAGCTGAATTTGTTGCCATGTTTATTTAAATTGAATGTTTAACTCAGTTTCTGGGAATCCGGCTGCTCGGTTCCGGACTTTTCGGGAGCCGGTCCCCTTCCTTCCCGCATCCGACGGACAAACTCCCCGATACGAGGCAGGCACTCCTCCGGGGTCCGGGCATCGGCACAGAGACTCTCCACGGGGCAGATCCCGTCACCCGCGCGGTTGATGATGTTCGGGACGAGGCATTCGTACTCCACGGGAATGCCGGCCTCTTCGAGCAGTCCGAGGGCCGGACGGCTCAACGTCCGGGCATAGACGCCCCGCACCCCTCCGGCCGCCATCAGGGCCGCAGCTCCCTTTCCGACCACCTTGTCGGCGATGAAGGCTCCGTGCAAGAGTCCGGGTTTTTCGTGCAGCAGCTGCCAGAGGTCGCTCACACCCCGCTGATGGAACGAGTACAATGCCCCTGCACTGTGCACCACGCACGAACACCCTTCGGCATGGAGGCGTTCAATGGCTTGTCGGTCAAGATTCGGATCCGGGATCATGGTCTGTCGTATTTCGTCCGGGCATCCTCTCCGGGATGTCGATACAAAGATAATCCGAAAAAGCGAATTTCGAATACCCGGATTCCGGAAGTTGTTATCGAATTTCCGGAAAGGACAAAAAAATCCCCGCCGGTCCGGGGATTGGCGGGGGATTGGAGTCTGCAACACTCTCCCTTATCGGTAGATTTCGTTCAGCAGATGAGCCAGGCGCAATCCGGCCCGCAACAGCTGTCTTTCGACCTCGGGTGTAAACCGGGCCACATAGTCGTAGGAGATGTTTGTTTCTTCGGGCGTATCGGCATAGACCCGGGTACAGAGCGCATGGGTTTCACGCACCCACTCCTCCGGGGAGCCGGAAGTGATTTTTTTGCGGTCGGCCTTTCCCAATCCGTTTTCGATCTGTTCGGCCCATTCGGTATGGCTCCAACGGTGTGCCGCCTCCACCAGCTCGGTATCCCAGACCGTATGGAGGTTCGTCTCGCGGCCGAAGAAACGCACCTTGTGCAGGTTGCCGCCCAGGTCCTCCGCGCGTCCCAGGTGCATCGGGCAGTGCATGTCGCCGACCAGATGGATCAGCATCCGCAATGCCGTCTCCTCTTCACCGGCTTTGAGGTTTCCGCTTTTGAGCTGTTCGGTCAGATCGGTCACGGCCCGCAGGACATCCCCTTCGGGAAGGCGTTCCGTGGTTTCTATTTCGCCGTCCGGGGCGATATTGAAGTAGTGCCACGTCTTCGTATGGGCGTACATGGGCGTATGGCTGGCGTTATCCATCCAGTTGGAGACATAGACCGGAGATTGTCCGTTCAGCACGCGCCGCACCTCCCTGGCCGCCTTTCGGGTGAGATGCCGTTCGGCGACGGCAGCCGTGACGTCGTGGCCCTTCTGCCCCCAACCGAAAGCAACACTGGAGATAACCAGTCCTAAACACAACAGAATCAGTTTCTTCATATTTATCTACTCCTTCCTGTTCGCTACCCCTCTTTCGTATTCTCTGCCCACTCCTTCATCTGTCCTCTCCTTCCTGTTCTCTGCCTCCTCCTTCATCCGCCCACTTCCTCATCTGCCCACACCATCCTGTTCTCTGCCCCTCCTTCATATTCCACTCCACTCCTCTCCTCCATCTGCCCCCCCCTCCATCCTGTTCTCTGCCCTCTCCCTGCCGGCATGCCGGTCAGTGATTCATCGTGGCGAGGAACTCTTCGTTCGTGTCGGTGAGTCCCATCTGCTTCTGGAGGAACTCCATCGCCTCCACGGGGGTCATGTCCGAGAGGTATTTGCGCAGCACCCACGTACGGTTCATCACGTCACGGGGCAGCAGCAGGTCTTCGCGGCGCGTACCCGATGCAATCACGTCGACGGCCGGGTAGACGCGTTTGTTGGCCAGTTTGCGGTCCAGCTGCAACTCCATGTTGCCCGTTCCCTTGAACTCCTCGAAGATCACCTCGTCCATCTTCGACCCGGTGTCGATCAGGGCCGTGGCGATGATCGTCAGCGAACCCTTCTCCTCGGTATTGCGTGCGGCGCCGAAGAAGCGCTTGGGCTTGTGCAGGGCATTGGCGTCGACACCACCCGAGAGGACCTTGCCCGAGGCCGGCTGCACGGAGTTGTAGGCGCGGGCCAGACGGGTAATCGAGTCGAGGAAGATCACGACGTCATGGCCGCATTCGACCATGCGTTTGGCCTTTTCGAGGACCATTTCGGCAACCTTCACGTGGCGCGAGGCCTGTTCGTCGAAGGTCGAGGCGACGACTTCGGCCTTCACGTTGCGGGCCATTTCGGTCACCTCCTCGGGCCGTTCGTCGATCAGCAGCACGATCATATAGACCTCCGGATGGTTGTCCGCAATGGCGTTGGCGATCGATTGCAGCAACATCGTCTTACCCGTCTTGGGTTGTGCGACGATCAGGGCACGCTGTCCCTTTCCGATCGGCGAGAAGAGGTCGACGATCCGCGTCGACATGTTGTTGTGTCCGTTTCCCGTGAGGCAGAACTTCTCGCTCGGGAAGAGAGGTGTCATGTATTCGAACTGCACACGGTCGCGGATGTACTCGGGTTTGAGCCCGTTGATTTCGTTCACGCGTACCAGCGGGAAGTACTTTTCACCCTCTTTCGGGGGGCGGATTGCGCCGTTCACCGTATCGCCGGGTTTCAGTCCGAAAAGTTTGATCTGCGAGGGTGAGACGTAGATGTCGTCCGGGGAATTGAGGTAGTTGTAGTCTGCCGAGCGGAGGAATCCGTAGCCGTCGGGCATGACCTCCAGCACTCCTTCGCCTTCGATCTCCCCGGCAAAGTCGTCCTTCGTGATGATCTCCTCGTCGATCGGACGGGCGGACTGTTCCGGCTGCTGGAGCGGAGTTTCGTCGGAG
>CALUIG010000065.1 GCA_944320625.1 uncultured Alistipes sp. | reverse complement strand
CGCAGGAAGACCTGACGGATGAGCGGTGTCTGATAGGCGTAGGAGAAGAACTCGACGGAAGGCAGGGGCCGCGTCAGGAAGAAGTTGGCAACTTTCCCGGGAGTAATGCTTCCGAAGTCGGCACTCAGCCCCATGGCAGAGGCTCCGTTGAGCGTTGCGGCATGAAGAGCCTCGGCGGGGGTCATTTTCATGCGGATCGAGGCCAGCGAGACAACCATGCGCATGTTGCCCGAAGGCGACGAACCGGGATTGTAGTCCGAGGCCAGCGCCACGGGCAACCCCGCGCGGATCATCTCCCGGGCAGGCGGATAGCTCATTCCGAGGAAGAAGGCGGCCCCGGGCAACAGCGTGGGCATCACCTCCGAACCGCGCAGCGCCTCGATCTGAGCCTCTCCGGCACGTTCGAGATGGTCGACCGAGAGGGCGCCGCACTCGACACCGACCTCCACACCACCCGACGCGGCCAATTCATCGGCATGAATCTTGGCCCGCAGACCATACTGCCGCCCCACGTCGAGAATGCGGCGAGTCTCCCCGACCGTAAAGAAACCCTCGTCGCAGAAGACGTCGACAAAATCGGCCAACCCTTCACGCGCCACGGCGGGAATCATCTCACGGCAGACCAGATCGACATATTCCGCCTGCCGCCCGCGATAGGCCCGGGCGACGGCATGGGCGCCGAGGAAGGTGGCCCGCACCTCCAACGGAGCGGTTTCGCGGATACGGCGGATCACACGCAGCATCTTCAACTCATCCTCGGTCGAAAGGCCGTATCCGCTCTTGATCTCGACACAGCCGGTTCCCATGTCCGCAATCTCGCGGACGCGCTCCATGGCCTGCCGGTAGAGTTCCTCCTCGGAGGCGGCGTGCAGCCGGTCGGCCGAATTGAGAATGCCACCGCCACGACGGGCAATCTCCTCGTAGGAGAGCCCGTGAATCTTGTCCAGAAACTCCTGTTCGCGGCTTCCGGCATAAACCAGGTGTGTATGGGAGTCGCAGAACGACGGGAAGAGCATCCCGCCTTCGGCATCGACCACCTCGTCGGGCGTCACACCGTCGAGGGACTCCATGCGCCCGAATGCGGCAATCCGCCCGCCCTCGGCCAGCAGCCAGGCATTGTCGAGCGTTTCGAGCCGGTCCATCTCCTCGCCGCAGATGCGCAGACGCCCTTCGGGCTGAATGCCGACAATGCGACCTATGTTTTTGACCAGCAGCCGTTTCATCGTTGTTCACGCAGAAATTCCACCGACGCGGCAATATGGGGATACATCACCTGGTCGTTATCGATAAAGGGGACCCGTTTGCGGTATTCGGCCACCAGGCGTTCCAGGGCGGGCGACGTGCGGGCCGGATGCCGGAATTCGAGGGCCTGCGCGGCGTTGAAGAGTTCGATGGCCAACACCCGCTCCGTGTTGCCGACCACGCGCCAGAGTTTCGTCGCGGCATTGGAACCCATACTGACATGATCCTCCTGGCCCTGTGACGAGGGGATCGAGTCGACCGACGCGGGCATGCACAACCCCTTGGTCTGGCTGACGATCGACGCCGCGGTGTACTGCGGAATCATGAAGCCGCTGTTCAGCCCGGGATTGGCCACGAGGAACTTCGGCAGTTCGCGGGCCCCGGAGATCAACTGATAGGTTCGCCGCTCGGAGATGTTGCCCAGTTCGGCCAGCGCAATGGCCAGAAAATCCATCGCCAGGGCAATGGGCTGTCCGTGGAAGTTTCCGGCCGAGACGACCATATCCTCCTCGGGAAATACCGTGGGGTTGTCCGTCGGGGAGTTGATCTCGGTTTCGAGCACCCCGGCCACATAGTCGATCGTATCCTTCGAGGCACCGTGCACCTGCGGGATGCAGCGGAACGAGTAGGGATCCTGCACATGTTTCTTCGGGCGTGCGATCAGTTCGCTGCCTTCGAGCAGCTTCCGGATCACCCGGGCCGTTTCCCGCTGTCCCTTGTGGGGCCGGATGCGGTGCACCTCGTCGCAGAAGGGTTCGATACGACCGTCGAAGGCATCCAGCGAGAGGGCGCCGATGCGGTCGGCCCATTCGCTCAGACGCTGCGCGGCGATCACCGACCAGACACCGTAGGCACTCATGAACTGCGTACCGTTCAACAGTGCCAACCCGGCCTTCGACTGCAGTTCGATGGGCTGCCAGCCCAGCTCTTCGAGCACCTCACCCGCGGGACGAACCGCCCCCTTGTACTCGACCTCGCCGAGTCCCAGCAGCGGCAGGCTCAGATGGGCCAACGGTGCCAAATCACCCGAAGCACCCAACGACCCCTGCTGATAGACCACCGGCAGAATATCGCGATTGAAGAACTCCACGAGCCGCTCGACCGTGGCCAGCTGCACCCCCGAATATCCATAGGCAAGCGACTGGATCTTGAGCAGCAGAATCAGGCGGACGATCTCCGAGGGGACGCGTTCGCCGGTTCCGCAGGCGTGCGACATGACCAGATTGCGCTGCAACTGCGCGAGGTCCTCACGGCCGATCGAGATGTCGCACAGCGACCCGAATCCGGTCGTGATGCCGTAGATCGGCCGGTCGGGGTTCTCCATCTTGCGGTCGAGATATTCGCGGCAACGGACGATACGCGCCTTCGCATCGTCACTCAAGGCGATCGGGAGGTGACGTTCGAGGATTTCGCGGACACGGCCGATGGTCAGCCGCTCCGCCGAGATATGATGATATTCCATGTGAAGTAACCGTTGTTATTCGTTATTGTTCAGAACCTTGCGCACCAGTTCATCGTCAGCGGCATTGGGCATCGTCACCCGCAGTTCGGGCGTACGTTCCATCTCGCGGAGAATGGCGGCCCGGGCCCCGTCGTTACGGGCCCAGCTGCGGCGTGCTATGCCGTTGTTGACGTCCCAGAAGAGCATTTCGCGGATCCGCCGCTCGGCCTCCTGCGTACCGTCGACCACCATGCCGAAGCCGCCGTTGATCACCTCACCCCAGCCGACACCTCCGCCGTTGTGGATCGAGACCCACGTGGCACCGCGGAACGCATCACCGATGACATTCTGCACGGCCATGTCGGCCGTACGGTTCGAACCGTCGTAGATGTTGGCCGTCTCGCGGTAGGGCGAGTCGGTTCCCGAGACGTCGTGGTGGTCGCGCCCCAGCACCACCGGAGCCGACAGACGGCCGTCGGCCACGGCGCGGTTGAAGGCCAAAGCGATCTTCGTGCGGCCCTCGCAGTCGGCATAGAGGATCCGGGCCTGCGACCCGACGACCAGGTGGTTGCGTCCCGCTTCGCGGATCCAGTGGATGTTGTCGTCCAACTGCCCGCAAATATCCTCCGGAGCCTCCTTGCGAATCTCTTCGAGCACCTCGGCAGCCAGTTGGTCGGTCAGGGCGAGGTCCTCCTCGCGGCCTGAGGTGCAGACCCAGCGGAAGGGTCCGAAACCGTAGTCGAAGAACATCGGACCCATGATGTCCTGCACGTAGGAGGGATAGCGGAAACGCCCCTCACGCCCCATCACGGCAGCCCCGGCCCGCGAAGCCTCCAACAGGAAGGCATTGCCATAGTCGAAGAAGTACATGCCCCGTTCGGCCAGTTTGTTGATAGCATCGACCTGACGACGCAGCGACTCCTGCACGCATTCGCGGAAGCGCACCGGCTCCTCGGCCATCATCTTGTTCGAGGCCTCGTAGCTCAGCCCGACGGGATAGTAACCGCCGGCCCAGGGGTTGTGCAGCGAAGTCTGGTCCGAGCCCAGATCGACCGGGATCTGCTCGGCGGCGAGCCGCTCCCAGAGGTCGACGACGTTGCCCACATAGGCCAGTGAGACGACCTCTTTTTCCTTGACAGCCCGACGGATACGCGGGATGAGTTCATCCAGCGCTTCATGCAGCTCATCGACCCATCCCTGCTCGTAACGTTTCCGGGCGGCCTTGGGATTGATCTCGGCGATCACCGACACCACGCCCGAGATATTGCCCGCCTTGGGCTGGGCCCCCGACATGCCGCCGAGTCCCGACGAGACGAACAACATCCCCCGGGCATCCGTCTGTCCCGGAGCGAAACGCTTGCGCGCGGCGTTCATCACCGTGATGGTCGTGCCGTGGACGATGCCCTGCGGGCCGATATACATGTACGACCCGGCGGTCATCTGCCCGTACTGCGAGACCCCCATGGCATTCATGCGCTCCCAGTCGTCGGGTTTCGAGTAGTTGGGGATCACCATGCCGTTGGTCACCACGACGCGCGGCGCCCACGGGTGCGACGGGAACAATCCCAGCGGGTGTCCCGAGTACATGACCAGCGTCTGATGGTCGGTCATTTCCGACAGGTATTTCATCGTCAGCCGGTACTGCGCCCAGTTCTGGAACACGGCACCGTTTCCGCCGTAGGTGATCAGTTCGTGGGGGTGCTGCGCCACGCGCGGATCGAGGTTGTTCTGGATCATCAGCATGATGGCCGCCGCCTGACGGCACCGCGCCGGATATTCGTCGATCGGACGCGCATACATCTCGTAATCGGGGCGCAGCCGATACATGTAGATCCGACCGTACCTGTGCAGCTCCTCGGCAAACTCCTTCGCCAGCACGGCGTGGTGTTTGGCCGGGAAGTAGCGCAGGGCGTTCTTCAGCGCCAGGACCTTCTCCTCGTCAGAGAGGATCTCCTTGCGCTTCGGCGCATGGTTGATCTGTTTGTCATAGGGCTTTGCGGCGGGCAGCCGGTCCGGGATTCCCGCGCGAATATCGTTCTGAAACTCTTCCCGTGTCATATTTTTCGTGTTTTCGTGATTTTTTCGAGAATATTCGAGAGTGTTCGGGGAGGGCGGGGAGGGCGGGTCACTACCCTATTTTCCGCTCGACAATCTCCAGGATCTCCGTTTCGAGCTTTGCCGCCTCGGTAGCGATCGCATCGGCTTCAAGCACCAGCGCATCGGCCTTCGCACGGTCTTTCAGCCCGGCGGCATTGATCCGCACGTTCAGCCGCGCCCCGAAGACCGCACTCCGGGCCGCCAGTGCCCCGACACCCGCATCCGACACCGAATTGGGATTTCCCTCTTCGGCCATCGCCCGCACGATCGGGAAGACGGCCAGCGCCGCCCGCATCGTACGCAGCGGCACCTCCGTCGCGAAGAGTGTCGCCTCCTGCAACGCCGCGCTGCGCGCCGCCTTCTCCTCATCGGTCGACTTGGGCATGGCGAAGACCGCCATGATGCGGTTGAAGGCTGCGGTATCCTCATCCACGAGGTGCAGCAACTCCTGCATCACCGTCTGGCCCCGCTCGGCCCAATCGGAAAACGCCTCCCAGCGATCGTCCCACCCCGCCTTGTGCGACGAGAGGTTCGCCACCATCGTGCCGAGCGCAGCACCCAGGGCACCCATGTAGGCCGAGATCGAGCCGCCGCCCGGAGCCGGGGACTCACTTGCCGTTTCGTCGGCAAACCCCTTGCAGGTCATGTCGATCAGCCGCTTCTTCTCAACCTGTGCTTCAAGCAGATATTCGATCACCTTCTCCTGCGGGTCGAAGGGTTTCAGGTCGTCCAGACCCATCGACTTCACGGCCAGCCGCACGATCTCCTCCTCGGAGATCCCCACCGACCGGTGCTGCTTGCGCAGGAAGTATTTCCCGGCCTCGACCAGGGCCCGTTTCGGAACCAGACCCACGATCTCCGTGCCCGTAACGCGTACGCCCCGCGCATCGGCCTTGCGGCACACCTCGTCGAAAGCCACGTGCAGCGGCGTGACCGAGATGTCCGTGATGTTCATCGAAACCTGTGCGATGCCGTACTCCTCGATGAACCACCCGATCGCCTTCGTGGCCTTCAAGGTCCCGGGACGCATCACGGGATTGCCCTCGGCATCCTTCACCACCTTGCCCGTGATGGGATTCCCCTCACGCACCGGACGCCCCTTCTCGCGCACGTCGAACGCAATGGCATTGGCCCGCCGTGTGGAGGTCGTATTGAGGTTGAAGTTCACGGCGATCAGGAAATCGCGCGCGCCGACGGTCGTGGCGCCCGTACGGGCCACCCCTTCGTCGTAGGGCCGTGCCCCGAAGTCGGGAGCCGTCTCCGCGTGGGCGAGTTTTTCGGGCAGCGCCTCGTACTCCCCGGCACGGCAAACCGCCAGGTTCTTCCGCTCGGGACGCAAGGCCGCCGCCTCGTAGCAGTAGGTCGGGACGTGCAGTTCATCGGCGATACGCTTGGCCAGGTCGCGCGACAGCGCCGCACACTCTTCGAGCGTGATCCCGGCGATCGGGATCAGCGGCAGGACATCCGTGGCACCCATCCGCGGGTGGGCACCCTTGTGGCGGCGCATGTCGATCAGCTCCGCAGCCCGCTTCACCCCGGCAAAGGCCGCTTCAACCACCGATTCGGGATCGCCGACAAACGTCACGACCGTGCGGTTGGTCGCCTCGCCCGGGTCCACATCGAGGACCTTCACGCCTCCGGCCGCCTCGATGGCCGCCACGATCTGCCGGATCACCTCCTTGTCGCGTCCCTCGCTGAAATTGGGCACGCACTCCACGATACGCTTCTGCATAAACTGTTGCTTTTAGGGTTCTTTTGCTTCAAATATACAAATTTTCGAGAGATTTTCATAATACGATGAAGGAAAACAGACCGTTTCAGTAAAAAACAGAAAGGGCCGCCCGAAAATCGGGCGGCCCGCATCATGCAGCCGGAGGCGGGGATGCAATCCAGGAAACTTCGAAAAGCCCGGCCTGTCACACCCCGCCGCAAAGGATCATTTGCCGAAGGTCAGCACCACACCGCCCGTGCACCAGAAGCCCGGAAGGCGGATCCCGCCGAGATCGCAGTAACGCGTGTCGGTGATATTCGTGGCATCGACATAGAGCCTGCACCACCCCTTCTCCCAGGCGAGACGCCCGTCCAGCAGAAAATAGGGCTCGTAGTCGCGCACCTCGGTCGTGGACGAATCCCTCGCAACGGGATAGGCCGTATAGCTGCCGTTGCGGTCGTAGAGCGACCCGGTGAGCGTGAGCGACATCCGCCGCAGGAAGTGCACGCCGACGGACAGGGCCGCCTTGTGGCGCATGAAGTCCATGGCGCTCTTGGCGATGATGTCGGCGTTGCGGTCGTTGGTGATGTAGCCGTAGGAGAGCGTCACGCGACGCAGGAAACCCTCCTCCACCGCATAACCGCCCGAAATCTCGGCCCCGAACGTATCGAGGCGGCTCGACTGTTCGGAGTGCCACTTTCCGCGCCATGCAGCGGGACTGTCATCCGAATCGGCGTACCAGACCCAGTCGATGATGTCGCGGCCGGAACGGTAGTAGAGCTGGCCCGAAAGGTTCCAGCAACGCTTCATATAACTTGCTCCAATGCGATAGGTGACAGCATGTTCCGGAGTCAGATCAAGGTTGTTGATCTGGGCCGGAGAACTGTAATAGAGATCCGTGAAGGTCGGCAGACGCATCGACTGCCACACCCCGGCCTCAACCCGCAGGCCCTCCGTCGGTACGTAACCCGCCGAAGCGCTCCACAGGGCCGAAGTCCCGTAGGGCGTCAGGCTCACACCGCCCGACAGTGCCACATCGAAGCGCTGCCAGTTCCGTGCGTGCCGCAGCCATACGTTCCCCGTATGGCGCGCCTTGGCTCGCGTGTAGTGTCCCTCGGGAACCGCAAGCAGCTCTCCGAGATTCGTGCTGTAAATGTGGTTGAAGGCCCAATCGCCGCCCACGGTCGTCGTACCCCACCGCCAGTTGCAGTCGGCCCAGAGTTTGGCTCCGGCATTGTCCGTCCGGTGACGGTTGAGTGCCGTGCCGCGCGTCCAGTCGTAACGGTCGAAATTCAGCCGGTAGCTCAACGCTGCACCCAGCGAAAAGCGTCCCGCACGTTTCGTCCATCGCAGCGAAGTCAGTGTCGTGGAGGTATGTTCCCACTGGTCGGGATTGTAGGCCGCATAGAAGCCGTTCGACCCGAAGTTTCGGTCCTGCCAGCCGGCCTGGAAATCAAAAAATCCCGCACGCCCGCCATCACAGGTCGCACGCACAAAGGTGTTCCAGTTCGAAAAGTCCGTGTTGTAACGGTAACCGTCGCTGCGCCGGTACGATGCCGCACCGAACACCGAAAAGCGTCCCGACGTCACGGCTCCCGAGAGGTTGCCGTATCCGTATCCGTACTGTCCGCCCGAACCTTCGAAGCGGAGATAAGTCGGGCGCAGGGGTGCCGTGCGGATGTTCACCGCCCCGGCGTAGGCCCCCACGCCCGGAACTCCGTCGATGAGTTCGACGGACGAAATACAATCGAGATCAACCGGCAACGCGTGGGACTGGTGTCCCGTACGGGCATCCGTAAAGTCGATGCCGTTGAGCAGAATCATGGTCTGGTCGAAAGATCCGCCGCGGATGTAGATGTCGGCCTGCGCTCCCCTTCCTCCGCGTTCGCGGACATCGACCGAAGGCGTAAGGCGCAGGGCGGATTCCAGCGTCTGAACAGGCGCCGAGGCCTGGGCCTTCCGATCGAAAAGCGGAGTATGCGACTGGGCGTTGCGCGTGGGAGCCGTCTGACTCCCCGTGACCCCCACTTCCCGGATCCGCAGGGTCTTCAGGACCGCGGTCGTGTCGGAGGTCTGCGCCGACGCACCTTGCGTCGCAAGCAGCAGGATCGACATCCCCACAGCGAGTACCCCGATCGTCACGCTCCGGTGCAGGCTCGCAAAGGCCGACCAGCCCTTGCGGTTCCAACGCCGCCAGCGTGTCCCTGCGGGGAACATCTGTGCTTGGATGTGTTCCATAATGGTAAAAAATTTGGGTTAATAAACTGTTGTCCGTGGTCCCAGCCGGGTCCGGCTGCAACGCCCCGGCACGAACCGGCGACAAAGATACGAATTCGCCGCAAATAAAAAAGCGGCCCGCAAGCCGCTTTTTTCTGAATTCACTTCGATGGCATCCGGACCGGGGTCCGCCGCCCGCATCCGCCGGAGGCGGGGTCCGCCGTCCTACTCGGCAAACAACGCCTCGACCTTCGACACCACATCGTCGGTCTCGGGCGTGAGCGGGAAGACGTGGCTCGGCTTCAGGTACCAGAGCTCCTTGGTCGCCTTGAAATGCTCCTCGCCGCCGCCCGTGATGTTCAGCATCACCGTGGCATCCTTGGCGATCTTGCCCGCATTCACCGCGTTGACGAGCGACGCCAGCGCCACACCCGCCGCCGAGTAGATGTCCACACCCTCCAGCTCCTTGAAGAGTTTGCGGGCCTTGCGTGCCATGGCATTCGTCACGGCGAACATCTCCCCGTCGGTGGCCTTCAGCGCATCGTAGAGTCCGCCCGCCAGGCTGTAAGGCGGCTTGCGGTTCGATAGCACCTTGGCATCGATGATCTCCGCATCGCGCCGCGCCTTGTCGCTGTCGTAGGGCAGCAGGGCCCGCGAAGACGCCTGCCAGGCATCGTACATCGGGACAAACGGTGCATTCTGCGAAACCATCAGCTTCATGAGGTTCGTTCCGAAACGCCCGTCCTCGATCAGCCGCAGGTTGGCCTCCCAGGCCGCAATGGCGCCCGTACCGCTGCCGACAGCCTGGAAATAGTAGTCCGGAATGCGGCCGATGGTCGTCACGGCCGACAGCACCGTACAGGCCATGCCGTCACGCCGCGCGATGTTCTTCGCTCCGCCCTCGGCGTAGAAGCCCTTGCCCTTGAGCGCCAGATCGCTCAGGTGGATGGCATCGAAGTAGTCGCCGCCCGAGGCGCACGAAATCAGCTTCACGCAGGGATTCAGCGGCTCCTCGAACCACAGGGCGTCGATGTTGTCATACGGAACCGACAGCAGCAGCTTGATGCCGTTGTCTGAGCAGACCTTAGCGAAGGCCCGGGCCGTGTTTCCGGCCGAAGCCACCACCAGTACCCGCTCCTCGTCGGCCGCAGCGCGTCCGCACACCGAATAGGCCTCGGTCTCCTTGAACGAGCAGGTGGTCATCGTCGCACCGATGGCCGGATAGTAGCCGTTGAAGGTAATCCAGAGATTCTCCAGCCCGAGGTGCTGCGCCAGCCCCTTGCTGCGGTAGGTCACCGGAGCCGACGAGCCCTTGAGGATCCGGCGAACGGGCATCCAGTCCGCAAAGCGGTAGAGACCCCACTCGGCGGGCTTCACCTCGATCTGCTTCTTGGCATACCGTGCACGGATCAGCGACGGCTCCTTGTACTGCGGGTCGGCCAGCAGCCAGCCCGTATCCTCAAACTCGCGGCCCGTGGCCACGCATTCAAGCGTATAAGCGGTAGGTTCGAAATTTTCCATCTATCTTGGTTTCTTGTTTGTGTTCGTATCGTTTCCGGAGCCGGTCAGGACATCCGCGTCTTGAAATCCTCGTAGCCGAATTCGCGCACGGTCTCCACCCGGCCGTCGCGGTGCACGATGACGATCGACGGGTGCTGCACGCCGTTGAACATCGTCGTCTTGACCATCGTATAGTGGATCATGTCCTCGAAGACGATGCGCTCGCCGACCCGCAGTTCGTGGTCGAAGGCCCAGTCGCCGTAGAAGTCCCCGGCCAGGCAGCTCGTGCCGCCCATGCGCCAGCGAGGCTCCCCTTCCGCGGGTTCATGCGCCCCGATGATGGCCGGTTTGTAGGGCATTTCGAGGCAGTCGGGCATGTGGCAGGCAAACGACACGTCGAGCATCGCCGTGCGCACCCCGCCGTTCACGACCACATCCTCCACCGTCGAGACCAGGTAGCCCGTCCGCCATGTGAAGGCACTCCCGGGTTCGAGGATCAATCGCAGGTGCGGGTGCCGGGCCTTGAAATCCCGGAGCAGGGCGATCAGCGCGTCGCAGTCGTAATCGGCGTGGGTCATCAGGTGCCCACCGCCCATGTTGAGCCACTTCACCCGGTCAAGGCAGTCGCCGAAGCGTTGCTCGACAGCCTCCAAGGCCAGCCGCAGGTGTTCGGGGCGCGATTCGCACAGCACGTGGAAGTGAAGCCCCTCGATCCACTCGGGAAGTCCTCCCTGCGCAGCCAGCTGTTCGGCCGTGACGCCCAGCCGCGAACCCGCCACACAGGGATTGTAGAGGTCCGTTTCGACGGGCGAATACGCGGGGTTGATGCGCAGGCCGCACGAGAGTCCGTTGATCAGGGCCCGCTGACCGAAACGTTCGGCCTGCGAAAGGGAGTTGAAGGTGATGTGGCTGCTGCAGCGCAGGATTTCGTCGATGTTGCGATCCGTATAGGTCGGGGCGTAGGTATGCGCCGGGCTGCCGAACTCCTCCCGGACGAGCCGCGCTTCGGCCGCCGAACTGGCCGTCGCACCGTCGGAGTGTGCCGCCAACTTCGGAAAGATACGCCACATGGCGCAGGCCTTCAGGGCGACGATGATCTCCGCGCCCGATTCGCGGCGCACGCGGTCGATCACCGCAAGGTTCCGGTCCAGCAGCTCCTCGTCGAGCACATAGCACGGAGACGGCAGTTTCAGAAAGTCAATCATCGGACGGTTTTCAAAAGGATTCCAAACCAGTGCGTCTCCGGAAGAACACCGGGACGGCAAATCGGCCCGGATATATTACGGAAACGCTCAAAACAGGGACAAAA
The DNA here is from genome assembly GCA_944320625.1 of uncultured Alistipes sp. Lineage (GTDB taxonomy): Bacteria > Bacteroidota > Bacteroidia > Bacteroidales > Rikenellaceae > Alistipes. The sequence continues at coordinate 35 of CALUIG010000065.1, read as the reverse complement.
ATAGTAAAAAGCTCCCGAAAAGAACGGGTTACCGG